>NZ_JAGPYA010000180.1:0-850 GCF_018070245.1 Micromonospora sp. M61
GGCCAGGCAGAAGTAGTCGTTCCACTTCACTGTCGTCCCGGCGAAGCCGGTGCCGGTGGAGGTGGCGGCATACACGTCGGCGTCGGCGTTGCAGGTGAAGGTGACGATGTCGTCGCGGCCGTCGCCGTTGATGTCACCGACGCGGGGCAGTTCGGCGCCGACGGCGAACAGGTCGTGCCACTTCTGCGCGGCGCCGAACGAGCTGCCGTTCGACAGGGCGACGATGACGTCGCTGGCGGTGGCGGGGCCCTGGGTGAAGGTGACGAGGTCGTCGCGGCCGTCGCCGTTGACGTCACCGAGCGCGGGAAACTCGCCGAACGGGCTGAAGTACTCGTGCCACTTGAGGCCGGGGCCGAAGCCGGTGCCGGTGGACAGCGCGACGTACACGTCTCCGGCGGGGTTGTGGGTGAACGCGACGATGTCGTCGCGCCCGTCACCGTCGACGTCGCCGACCGCGCCGATCTCCGCACCCGGTGCGAACCAGTCGTGCCACTTCCCTTCGCCGCCGAACGAAGTGCCGGTGGACAGCGCGACGTACACGTCGCCGGTGTTGCTGTGGGCGAAGGTGACGATGTCGTCCCGGCCGTCGCCGTTGACGTCGCCGGTGGAGGCGGTCTCGCCACCGATGGAGAAGAACTCGTTCCACTTCACCGAGGTGCCGGCGAACGAGCCGCCGGTGGAGGCGGCCACGTAGACGTCGGCGAGGGCGTTCTGGGTGAAGCCGACGATGTCGTCGCGGCCGTCGCCGGTGACGTCGGTGGCGGATCCGCCGGCGATGGCGTGGGTCCGGGCCGCCTCGTTGAGCTGGGCCCGCGCCGTGGCGGCCGCCTGGTCGTACCGGTCGGGAAAA
>NZ_JAGPYA010000181.1:0-811 GCF_018070245.1 Micromonospora sp. M61
TGCGTACCGGGCGACGGTCGCGGTCGAGCACGACGACAACGTTCTGCAGGTGTGCCTCGTGCACGACGCCGTGGCTGAGCCAGCAGCGCAGCACCGCCGGCACCAGCAGCCCGACGTACGCCCGCCACCAGGCCACCGGGTCGGGTGTCACCAGTGGTGTGGCGGCCAGCGCCGCCGCGAGCATCGGGGTGTCGCCCGGGCGCAGGTGCGGGCGCAGGCCGCTGCGCAGGATCGTCCCGTACGCCTCGTCCGGACCGGGAACGTCGACAGTGCGGTAGGCGGGTTCGGTGAGCAGCCCGACCCCGTCCGGCATCGGCACCCGCGCCAGCAGGTCGGTCAGGGCCACCGCGCCGGTGAGCTCGTAGCGGGCGTTCTTGCGCAGGCAGTTGGTGATCCGTACGTGCAGGCTGGTCTTGACGAACAGGTCGGCCGCCGGGGCGTAGAGGGTGCGGACGCTCGCCGTGGGCCGCACCGGCACGCCGGCCTCCCCCAGGTCCCGCAACCGGGGGTGCGTCGGCGGGATCAGTGACAGCTGCCAGGGATGCACCGGCAGGACGCGGTGCCCGTGCGGGGGCCGGGGCGGGTCGAGGGCGGCCACGAGCGCGTCGAACGGCCCGGCGCCGGCGACCAGGTCATCGGGTACGGCGAGCCAGTGCAGCCGAAACGACGTGCGCAGCTCCGGGGCGTACGCCCGCCAACTCTCCGGGTCACCGCTGCGCCACTTCGGAGTGGGGTGGTGCGGGTGGCCGAAGACCAGTGACTGTTCGGAGTCGACGTACGCGTCGATGGCCGGTTCGCCGGTGGGCTCCGG
>NZ_JAGPYA010000182.1:0-787 GCF_018070245.1 Micromonospora sp. M61
GACTTCTTCGGCCTCAACGGGGAAACCCTGCTGTCCGGGGACTTCAACGGCGACGGGCGCGACGACATCGTGGCCTTCACCCACGGCTCGCTCGCCGACGTGTACGTGGCCCTCTCCACCGGCACCAGCTTCGGCGGCGGCCTGAAGTGGCATGACTGGTTCGCGCCGGGCGCGGAGGTCGGTGCGGTCGGCGATGTCGACGGCGACGGACGCGACGACATCATCGCGTTCACCCACGACACGAACGCCGACGTCTACGTGGCGCTCTCCACCGGCACAGGCTTCGGCCCCGGCCTCAAATGGCACGACTACTTCTCCATCCCCGGCGAGTTTCCTGCCCTCGGCGATGTCAACGGTGACGGCCGCGACGACATCATCACCTTCACCCAGGGGCCGCTCACGGCGTCGGACGTGATCGTCTCCCTGTCCACAGGAAGCGGATTCGGCGCGCCCCAGAAGTGGCACGACCTGTTCGCCGTCGGCACCGAACAACCCCGCGTCGGCGACATCAACGGCGACGGCCGCGACGACATCGTCACCTTCACCTGCAACGCCGACGCCGACGTCTACGCCGCCGTCTCCAACGGCACCTCGTTCGTCGGCACCACAGTCAAGTGGAACGACCTCTTCTGCCTGCCCGGCGAGTTCCCCTACCTGGGTGACTACAACGGCGACGGCAAGGACGACATCGTCGCCTTCACCAAGGGCAGCTTCAACGACGTCCACGTCGGCCTCTCCACCGGCACCACCTTCCTCGGCGCCACCAAATGGCACGACTTCTTCGGCC
>NZ_JAGPYA010000183.1:0-773 GCF_018070245.1 Micromonospora sp. M61
CCTGGTCCAGGGTGGAGTTTCCGGTCGGGTTTGTCGGAGCGCCGTTGCTGGCGCCGAACCGGTACGACTCTGCGGCCGGCGCCCCGTTCGGGGCGCTGGTGAGGGCAGAGGCGAGCAGGCTGATCTGCGGGCTGCCGGGTAGGCCTGTGAGCAGCCGGTCTGCGATCTGCTGTGCCCGCTCAGGTGTGACCGGCTGGCGGGTGCCGACGAACTCGACGGTTGACACGGGTGGCTGCGACGGGTGCAGCTCGGCCAGCGCCGCGCGGATGGCTGGCAGGCTGGTCACCGAGGCGTCGACGACGACGGTCAGGCCCGGGCCGGGGCGCAGCACCAGCCTGGTGGGCCCCGCCCCGGCGTGGAGGTGTACCACGTTGTCCTGCATGGTCATCGAGAGGCCGTAGGGCATCGCTGTGCCGTACAGCGCCTCGTGGGTAATTGGCGCGCGCATCGGCACGGCGGGTGCCGGCGTCGGCTCCACCATCACCGGCGGCGCCTCCGGTTTCGCCACTGCGCCGGCCGGCGTGCGGGGGGCCAGGTCGTGCGCCGGGGCGGCCGGGAGGTCGTACTCTCCGGGCGGGTTTGTCGGTGCGCCGTTGCTGGCGCCGAACCGGTAGGACTCTGCGGCTGGTGTTCCGGTCGGGGCGTGGGTGAGGGCAGAGGCGAGCAGGCTGATCTGTGGGTTGCCGGGTAGGCCGGTGAGGAGCCGGTTCGCGATCTGCTGTGCCCGTTCCGGGGTGATCGGCTGGCGGGGGGCGGGGAGTTCGATGGTTGAT
>NZ_JAGPYA010000184.1:0-771 GCF_018070245.1 Micromonospora sp. M61
TCAACCGGCTCAAGCAGTGCCGCAGCGTGGCGACCCGCTACGACAAGACCGCGACCTCGTTCCAGGCCACAGTCACTATCGCCGCGCTACTCCAATGGTTGTGAGCCTTTGAAGACACGCCCTAGGGCGTGGTCAGCGGTGTCAGCGTCCGGTCCGTGCCGTCGTAGCTGCGCGCGGCGTCGAAGTCCCCCGTCGGGCGCTGCCCACCGGCGACGGCACGGGCCAACCGCAGGTCCGCGTTGCGAAAGCGCAGGGCCAGGCTCAGGTGTGGCACCCACGCCCCCGGAGCGTGCCACGGCCGGTGCCCGTCGGCCTCGGCGAGAACGTCCCAGACGGCGGCGTGCAGCGCGGTCAGCGCCGACGTGGGTTGCACGAGCCAGACCAGCGGGGCGCTGCCGTCGAGGACGACAACGCGGTCGAGCGTGACCGGGATCGGGAGCGCGGCGTCAAACAGCTCGGCGAGGCGGCGCTCGACGCCGGGCGGAAACTCGTCGACGGCGGCGAGGGTCAGGTGCGGCCGGTTGGTCGGGTGGGTGTTGCGGGCCAGGCTCGGCAACCCGGCAGCCGCCAACCGGTCCCAGACCGCCCGGACCTCGGCGTCCAACCCAGGCGAGCAGACCAGTTCGACGGTACGCACCCCGCCACGCTAGCGGGACAGTTCCGCCCGACCGTCTGATCCCCCACGGCAATGCGCTCCGCGCAGCCACCCCCCGCGTCGATCATGAAGTTAGCGTCGCGACACGCCGGCATCGACGCCGCTAACTTCATGAT
>NZ_JAGPYA010000185.1:0-563 GCF_018070245.1 Micromonospora sp. M61
CTGATGGCAGGCCGATGCATGGCACGGTGCCGGGGTCGGATGGGCAACCGGCGCAGGCGGTGGACATTGCCTACGGCGGCGATGGCAGCAGCACCTGGACCTACGCGGACGGCACAACGGTCGATCGCAATGCGACTGGTGACGTTACGCGTCAGGTCACTGCGGATGGTGCGTCGTTCGACCAGTTCACCGCTGATGGCAGGCCCACCCACGGCACGGTGCCGGGGTCGGATGGGCAACCGGCGCAGGACGTGTCGATCGCTTACGGCGGTGACGGGTCGAGTACGTGGACGTACGCCGACGGCACGACCGTCGATCGGAATGGCGCTGGTGACGTTACGCGTCAGGCGACCGCGGATGGTGCGTCGTTCGACCAGTTCACGGTCGACGGCAAGCCGACCCATGGCACCGTGCCAGGGTCGGATGGGCAACCGGTGCAGGCGGTGGACATTGCCTACGGCGGTGATGGCAGTAGCACCTGGACGTATGCGGACGGCACGACCGTGGATCGTGATGCGGTTGGTGACGTTAGGCGTCAGGCGACGGCTGATGGGGCGTCGTTC
>NZ_JAGPYA010000186.1:0-540 GCF_018070245.1 Micromonospora sp. M61
CGGGGTAGGCGGAGACCTGGACGGTCTGCGCGGCGTCGGTCAGCGCCATGTCCTGCCAGCCGTCGACCTGGCGGAGGCCCTTGAGGAACGCGGTGGTGGAGTAGGCGGGGTCGGTGATCTGCTCCGGCGTGCCCCAACCACTGGTCGGGCGCTGCTGGAACAGGCCCAGCGAGTCATGGTCATTGGCGTCGCCAAGGTGGCCCAGGTTTTCCAGCTTGGACTCCTGCAGGCTCGTCGCGATCGAGATCACCGCGGCGCGCTCGGGCAGGCCGGCCTTCTTCGTCGCGGCGATGATCGCCTTGACGTTCGCGGTCTGCTCATCATTGAGCGTGATGTGGGACTGGTCGCCCTGGGGCTTCGGGGCGGCCGACTGCACCGCCACCGCGACCGGCTTGCCATCCACGGGGTTGGCAGCGTGGGCGGCGATCGGGCCGGCGAAGACACCACCGGCGAACGCGAGACCAGCAACAGACAACATGCTCTTACGGAAGATCGTGTTCATGGGGGTAGCTCCTTCGGGGGTAGGAAACACCCGCACCG
>NZ_JAGPYA010000187.1:0-537 GCF_018070245.1 Micromonospora sp. M61
ATGGGATCAACGCGAAGTCGACGGGCATCTACAACATGGTGCGGGACTTCAAGTCCCGTGGGGTGCCGATCGATTGTGTGGGTTTCCAGTCGCACCTGGGCACGTCGTTGGCCGGTGACTACCAGGCCAACCTGCAGCGTTTCGCCGACCTCGGTGTGGACGTGCAGATCACCGAGCTGGACGTGATGACCGGCGGCAACCAGGCCAACATCTACGGCTCGGTCACCCGCGCCTGCCTGGCCGTCTCGCGCTGCACCGGCATCACCACCTGGGGCGTGCGCGACTGTGACTCGTGGCGGGGTTCGGACAACGCCCTGCTGTTCGACTGCAACGGCAACAAGAAGGCCGCGTACACGGCCGTCCTGGACGCGCTCAACTCCGGCTCGACCCCGCCGACCACGCCTCCGCCGGGCTCCGGGGTGGACACCAGTGCCTGGTACGTCCTGCTGAATCGCAACAGCGGCAAGGCCCTGGACGTGTACGCCAACGCGACCACTGACGGGGCGCGAATCAGCCAGTGGACGCGCAACAACGGCG
>NZ_JAGPYA010000188.1:0-537 GCF_018070245.1 Micromonospora sp. M61
TCACCTCGGCCCGGTCGCGTCCGTTGCTCGATGAGGTGTACACCCCGGTCGAGGACGTGACCGCAGCGCAGAGCACCTTCCTCGACGGGCTCAGTGCCACCGAACGCGCGAAGCGACTCCTCGACGTCGTGCGCACCGAGGCGGCCGCGGTCCTCGGGTTGGGTGGCGTCGCCGACATCGGCACCGACCGACCCTTCCGCGAACTCGGCTTCGACTCACTCACTGCGGTGGAGTTGCGGAATCGGTTGGCCGCTGCGACGGGTTTGTTGTTGCCGTCGAGTGTTGTTTTTGATTATCCGTCGGCGGGTGTGTTGGCGGGGTTTTTGGGGTTGTTGTTGGGTGGGGATCAGGGTTCTGGTTCGGAGGTTGTGCCGTCGTCGGTGGTGGATGAGCCGGTGGCGATTGTGGGTATGGCGTGTCGTTTTCCGGGTGGTGTGGGTTCGCCGGATGAGTTGTGGGATTTTGTGGTTTCTGGTGGTGATGGGGTGGTGGAGTTTCCGTCGGATCGGGGTTGGGATCTGTCGGGGTTGGTCGGTG
>NZ_JAGPYA010000189.1:0-533 GCF_018070245.1 Micromonospora sp. M61
CGGTCGACCTTGGTGCCGTCGGCATACGTCCACGTGCTGCTGCCGTCACCGCCGTAAGCAATCGAGACGTCCTGCGCGGGCTGCCCATCCGACCCTGGCACGGTGCCGTGCGTCGGCCTGCCATCAGCAGTGAACCTGTCGAAGGATGCACCGTCCGCGGTCACCTCGCGGGTGACGTCACCGGCGGCGTTGCGGTCGACGGTCGTGCCGTCGGCGTAGGTCCACGTGCTCGATCCGTCACCGCCATAAGCAATCGACACGTCCTGCGCCGGCTGCCCATCCGACCCCGGCACCGTTCCATGCATCGGCCTGCCATCAGGGGCGAACCGATCGAACGTCGCACCATCCGCGCTCACCTCACGCGTGACGTCACCAGCGGCGTTACGATCGACCGTCGTGCCGTCCGCATACGTCCAGGTACTGCTGCCATCACCGCCGTAAGCAATCGACACGTCCTGCGCCGGCTGCCCATCCGACCCCGGCACCGTGCCATGCATCGGCCTGCCATCAGCGGTGAACCCGTCGAACGACGC
>NZ_JAGPYA010000019.1:0-113254 GCF_018070245.1 Micromonospora sp. M61
CCGGGTCGCCCTTACCACCAACGACATCGACTTCCGGGCCCGGCCGGTCTCCCGCGAGGAGGCCGACTTCCTGGCCAGCTCGGTCGCCGGGGTCACCGACGTCACCTACACCGACGTGGAGAACGCGCCGGCGGTGGTGCTGGTCGGCCTGGAGCCGGAGGAGGAGTGCCCGATCCTCTTCCTGCGGCTGCGCAAGGCGTACCTGAAGAAGACCCTGACGGTGTACGCGCTGGCGCCGTTCGCCACCCGTGGCCTGGAGAAGCTCGGCGCCAAGCTGGCCCGGGTCGTTCCGGGCGAGGAGGCCAGCGTGCTCGCCGAGCACGCCACGGTCGCCGAGGCGCTGAGCGCACCGGGCGCGATCCTGATCGTCGGCGAGCGACTGGCCACTGTGCCGGGCGGGCTCTCCGCGGCGGCGGACGTGGCGCGGCGTACCGGCGCGAAGCTGGTGTGGGTGCCGCGGCGCGCGGGTGACCGCGGCGCTGTCGACGCGGGCTGCCTGCCCAACCTGCTCCCCGGTGGACGGCTGGTGACCGAGCCGGCCGCCCGCGCCGAGCTGGGTGAGGCGTGGGACATCCCGGCCGGGGTGATCCCGAGCCAGGCCGGGCGGGACACCGACGGCATCCTCACCGCGGCGGCCAACGGGCAGCTCGGCGCGCTTGTCGTCGGCGGCGTCGACCCGGCCGACCTGGCCGACCCGCGACTGGCCGAGGCCGCCCTGGACGCGGTGCCGTTCCTGGTCAGCCTGGAGCTGCGCGCCAGCGCGGTGACCCGGCGGGCGAACGTGGTGCTGCCGGTCGCCCCGGTGGTCGAGAAGGCCGGCAGCTTCCTGGACTGGGAGGGTCGGCTGCGCCCGTTCGAGGCCGTTCTGAACACCGCCGCGATGACCGACGGTCGGGTGCTCGACGCGCTGGCCGCGCTGCTCGACGTGCGACTCGGCACGGCGGATGTGCCGAGCGTGCGTCGTGAACTGGGCACGCTGCCGGCGACGCGTACGTCCCGGCCGTCCGCACCGTCGGTGGCGCCGGGCCGGGTGCCGCACCCGGCTGCCGGGGAGGCCGTGCTGGCCACCTGGCACCAACTGGTGGACCTCGGCAGCCTGACCGAAGGCGACGAGAACCTCGCGGGCACCGCCCGCCCGCCGGTGGTCCGGCTGGGCAAGGGCACCGCCGAGGCACTCGGTGTGGTCGACGGTGACGCGGTCACGGTCGGCACCGACCGGGGGGCACTGACCCTGCCGGCGGAGCTCACCGAAATGCCGGACGGCGTGGTCTGGTTGCCGACCAACTCACCCGGCTCGACCGTGCGACGCAGCCTCGGGGCGACGTCCGGCACTGTCGTCCGGATCTCCGTTCCCGCACCGAGCACGGCCATCCCGGCCGGGCGCGTGGCGGCCGATGAGACCGGGCTCCCGGGTCCGCTCCTCAACTCCGGGGGTAACCAGTGACTTCGTCAATCCTGGCCCAGGATCCGACGCTTGCCGACTTCGGCCGGGATCCGTGGTGGCTGGTTCTCGGCAAGATCGTCTTCGCGTTCGCCTTCGGTCTGCTGGCCACCCTGCTCGGTGTCTGGTTCGAGCGGCGCGTGGTCGGCTACATGCAGGTGCGGCCCGGCCCCAACCAGGTCGGCCCGTTCGGCCTGCTGCAGACCCTCGCCGACGGCCTGAAGATGGCCTTCAAGGAGGACATCCTGCCGAAGGCGGCCGACAAGGTCGTCTACTTCTTCGCCCCGACCATCTCGGTGATCTGTGCGGTCACCGCGCTCTCGGTGGTGCCCTTCGGCCCGATGGTGAGCATCTTTGGCCACCACACGCCGTTGCAGGTCACCGACGTGCCGGTGGCGGTGCTGCTGCTGCTCGCCTGCTCGTCGATGGGCGTCTACGGCATCGTGCTGGGTGGTTGGGCCTCCGGCTCGACGTACCCGCTGCTCGGTGGTCTGCGGTCGAGCGCCCAGATGATCTCCTACGAGGTCGCCATGGGCCTCAGCATCGTGGCGGTCTTCATGACCGCCGGCACGATGAGCACCAGCGGGATCGTCGCCGCTCAGGGCGACGCCACGCGGCTGACCATCTTCGGCACCGAGATCCCGGCGCCGGGCTGGTACGCGATCCTGCTGCTGCCCAGCTTCATCATCTTCTTCATCGCCACGGTGGGTGAGACCAACCGGGCGCCGTTCGACCTGCCCGAGGCCGAGTCCGAGCTGGTCGCCGGCTTCATGACGGAATACAGCTCGCTGAAGTTCGCGCTCTTCATGCTCAGCGAGTACGTCGCGATGGTGACCATGTCCGCGGTCACCACCACGCTGTTCCTGGGCGGTTGGCGGGCACCCTGGCCGATCACCATCTGGGAGGGCGCCAACTCCGGTTGGTGGCCGATGCTCTGGTTCTTCGGCAAGGTGATCGCGCTGGTCTTCGTCTTCGTCTGGCTGCGCGGCACGCTGCCCCGGCTGCGCTACGACCAGTTCATGCGCCTCGGTTGGAAGGTGCTGCTGCCGATCAACCTGGTCTGGATCCTGGTCCTGTCGGGCCTGCGTTCCATCGAGGACTGGGACACCCGCGGCAAGGTGATCGCGGTCGGCATCCCCGCCGGCCTGCTGCTGATCGCCACGCTGTTCTGGCCCAGCCGCCGGCCGCAGCCGAAGCCGACAACTCAGGAACAGGTCGACAACCGGCCGTACGGGAGCTTCCCGCTGCCACCGATGGATCTTCAGGTACCACCGAGCCCGCGCATCACGCGCGTGGTCGCCGAGCGGGAGCCGGCCAACATCGTTGCCGGCTCGGACTCCAGGGAGGTGTGACGTGGGCGCGATCACCGGAACGTTCAAGGGATTCGGTGTCACCTTCTCGCACATGTTCAGGAAGGTCGTCACGACCGACTACCCGTTCAAGCCGCCGGTGTCGGCGCCGCGCTACCACGGGCGGCACATCCTCAACCGGCACCCGGACGGCCTGGAGAAGTGCATCGGCTGCGAGCTGTGCGCCTGGGCCTGCCCGGCGGACGCGATCTACGTCGAGGGTGGCGACAACACCGACGAGCAGCGCTTCTCGCCGGGTGAGCGGTACGCCAGCATCTACCAGATCAACTACGCCCGCTGCATCTTCTGCGGGCTGTGCATCGAGGCTTGCCCGACCCGTTCGCTCACCATGAGCAACGAGTACGAGCTGGCCCGGGACAACCGGCAGGACCTCATCTTCACCAAGGAACAGTTGCTCGCGCCGTTGCTGGAGGGCATGGAGCAGCCTCCGCACCCGATGCGGCTGGGTGACAGCGAGAAGGACTACTACGTCGGCGCGCTGGACAACCCGGGCACCTCCGCCGGTGCGGAGACGTCCCCGATGGGTCCCGGCCGCTACCAGGTCGAGGAGCACCCCGGCGTGACGTTCCCGGGCGCCGAGCAGGCCGCCCAGCGCGCGGCTGCCGGCAAGGGAGAGGAAGCATGACCACGTCTACGGTGCTCGCCGCGGCGGGTTCGGTCTCCACCGGCGAGGCGGTCACCTTCTGGATCCTCGCCCCGCTCGCGCTTCTCGGCGGGATCGGGATGGTGGCCGCGCGCAACGCCGTGCACTCGGCGCTGTGGCTGGTGCTGACCATGCTCTGTCTGGGCGTGTTCTACGTCCTCCAGGCCGGCCCGTTCATCGGCATGGTGCAGATCATCGTCTACACCGGCGCGATCATGATGCTGTTCCTCTTCGTGCTGATGCTGGTCGGTCGGGACTCCACGGACTCCCTGATCGAGACGCTTCGCGGCCAGCGCGTCGCCGCGATCGTGCTCGGCCTGGGCTTCGCCGGCCTGGTCGGCACCGGCCTTTACCAGGCGCTGGACCAGACCAACACGGTCGGCCTGGAGCAGGTCAACGCCGAGGGGAACGTGCAAGGCATCGCCCGGCTGCTGTTCACCAAGTACGTCTTCGCGTTCGAGCTGACCTCGGCGCTGCTGATCACCGCGGCGGTCGGTGCCATGGTGCTGGCCCACGTGGAGCGGCGTAAGCAGGACAAGGTCGACCAGGTGTCGACCATGAAGGCACGCTTCGCCCCGGGCAACTACCCCGGGCCGAAGCCGGGCCCCGGCGTCTTCGCGACCTCGTCCTCGGTGGCCACCCCGGCCCGGCTGCCCGACGGCCGCCTGACCGACCGCAGCACCCCGGCGATCCTTCCGCAGCGCGAGCTGACCGCCGAGGAGACGTCTCTGAAGGGCACGGACCGGTGAGCGCGAGGAGTGCAGCGGAGCGGAGCCCCGCAGTCGCGAACGGAAGGCAAACCAAGTAATGGGAACGTTCTTCTCGGTCGAGCCGACCTACTACCTCGTCCTCGCCGCGGTGCTCTTCACCATCGGCGCCGCCGGGGTGCTGATCCGGCGCAACGCGATCGTGCTGTTCATGTGCGTCGAGCTGATGCTCAACGCCGCCAACCTGACGCTGGTCACCTTCAGCCGGATCAACGGTGACCTCAACGGCCAGATCATGGCGTTCTTCGTGATGGTGGTGGCGGCGGCCGAGGTCGTGGTCGGGCTCGCGATCATCATGTCCATCTTCCGGACGCGACGCTCGGCGAGTGTCGACGACGCCAACCTGCTCAAGTACTAGAGGGGTCCACCGGTGGAAGAGACTGTGGAATACGCCCAGGCCACGGGGCTGCTCGGGGGCGTCTGGCTGCTGGTGGCGATCCCGCTGCTCAGCGCGGCCATCCTGCTGCTGCTCGGCCGGCGGGCCGACCGCTGGGGGCACTGGTTGGGTGTTGCCGCCATCGGCGCCGCCTTCGTGCTCGGCCTGTCCTTCTTCTTCCAGCTGCGTGGCCTGGAGAACAAGTCGGTCGAGCTGAGCCTCTGGGACTTCATCGCGGTCGGTGACCTGCGCGTCGACTTCGGCCTGCTGTTCGACCCGCTGGCCGCGGTCTTCGTACTGCTGATCACCGGGGTGGGTTTCCTGATCCACCTGTACGCGGTCGAGTACATGGCGCACGACGCGGGTCGTCGGCGGTTCTTCGCGTACTTCAACCTGTTCGTCGCGGCGATGCTGCTGCTGGTGCTCGGCAACAACTACGTGATGCTCTACTTCGGCTGGGAGGGCGTCGGTCTGGCGTCGTACCTGCTGATCTCCTTCTGGACCGAGCGGCCGAGCGCGGCCACCGCCGGCAAGAAGGCGTTCCTGATGAACCGGGTCGGCGACGCCGGCCTGGCCATCGGCATCTTCATCATGTTCGCCACCCTGGGCACCACCCAGTACGACGAGGTGTTCAACGGCGTCGGCGCGCTGACCGGCACCACCGTGCTGGTCCTCGGCCTGTTGCTGCTTCTCGGTGCGGCCGGCAAGTCCGGTCAGTTCCCGCTGCAGGCGTGGTTGCCGGACGCGATGGAGGGCCCGACCCCGGTGTCGGCGCTCATCCACGCGGCCACCATGGTCACCGCGGGCGTCTACCTGATCGCCCGGTCCAATCCGATCTTCTCCGCCAACTCGACCCTCCAGCTCGTGGTGGTCAGCGTCGGCGCGCTCACGCTGCTGATCGGCTGCATCATCGGCGCGGCCAAGGACGACATCAAGCGGGTGCTCGCCTGGTCGACGGTGAGCCAGATCGGCTACATGTTCCTCGGCGTCGGCCTGGGCGGTGGCGCGTACGCGCTGGCCATCGTGCACCTGCTGGCGCACGGCTTCTTCAAGGCCAACATGTTCCTGGGCGCCGGCTCGGTGATGCACGGCATGAAGGACCAGGTCGACATCCGCCGCTTCGGTGGCCTCTCGAAGCACATGAAGATCACCTGGCTGACCTTCATGATGGGTTGGCTGGCGATCATCGGCATGTTCCCGTTCTCCGGCTTCTTCTCCAAGGAGCCGATCATCGTGGCCGCCTTCGAGCGGGAGGACTGGACCGCCTGGCTCTTCGGCGGTGCGGCGCTGCTCGGTGCCGGACTGACCGCGTTCTACATGACCCGGCTGTTCGTGCTCACGTTCCACGGGCCGCAGCGGTGGACCGAGGACATCGAGCACCCGCACGAGTCGCCGAAGCTGATGACGATCCCGCTGATCCTGCTGGCGGTCGGCTCGGTCGGTGCCGGCTTCCTGCTCTCCACGTCCGTTCCGGACTGGCTGACGGCCACCGCCGGCCTGGGCGGCGAGCACGGGGAGCACGAGGCGGTGCTCTCGCACGCCGTCATCACCACCCTGTCGCTGCTGGTCACCGTGCTCGGTGCCGGGCTCGCCTGGTTCCTGTTCCGGGCCGGGACGGCCACCGCGCCGCAGCCGGCCGGGGTGCTGGTCACCGCCGCCCGGCGCAACCTCTACACCGACGCGGTCAACGAGGCCGTCTTCGAGAAGCCGGGCATCTTCCTCACCCGGGCGCTGGTGTACCTCGACAACCGGGGCATCGACGGGCTGGTCAACGGGCTTGCCGCCGCGGTCGGCGGTGGCTCGGGTCGGCTCCGGCGGATGCAGACCGGCTTCGTCCGCTCGTACGCCACCTCGATCCTGGCCGGTGCGCTGCTGGTGATGGCGGCGTTCCTGGCGGTGCAGGCCGGGTGGTTGGCGTGATCGACCTGTTCCCGGCCGCCCCCGCCGGCGGACCACGCAGTGACGACGGAGGTAAGGCCGCATAATGTCCAACTTCCCGTTCCTCTCGGTGCTCACCGTGGCGCCGCTGGTGGGCGCCCTGGTGGTGGCCTTCCTGCCGCGCCACCGGCCGGAGCTGGCCAAGCAGGTGGCGTTCGCCTGGTCGCTGCTCGTGCTGGTGCTCTCGGTGGTGATGTGGGTCAGCTTCAACGCAGGCGGTGACCGGTTCCAGTTCCGCGAGTCATACTCGTGGATCCCGAACTGGGGCGTCAGCTTCACCTTCGCTGCCGACGGCATCGCGCTGGTGATGCTGATGCTGATCGCGGTGCTGGTGCCGTTGGTGATCCTGGCCTCCTGGCACGACGCGGAGTCGTCGAAGCGGTCGGTGCCCGTCTACTTCGCGCTGCTGCTGGTCCTCGAGTGCACGATGATCGGTGTCTTCGCGGCCGCCGACGTCTTCCTGTTCTACGTGTTCTTCGAGGTCATGCTGGTCCCGATGTACTTCCTGATCGGCAGCTACGGCGGCCACCAGCGGCAGTACGCGGCGGTGAAGTTCTTCCTCTACTCGCTGGTCGGCGGTCTGTTCATGCTGGCCGCGGTGATCGGCCTGTGGGTGGTCGGCGGCAAGACCTTCGACTGGCAGGCGCTGTCCCAGGTCGACATCAGCACGGGCACCGAGCGGTGGCTGTTCCTCGGCTTCTTCCTCGCGTTCGCCATCAAGGCGCCGTTCTTCCCGTTCCACACCTGGCTGCCCGACGCCGGTGGTGCGGCCCCGGCGGGAGCGGCGGCACTGCTGGTCGGTGTGCTGGACAAGGTCGGCACGTTCGGCATCCTGCGCTACTGCCTGCCGCTGTTCCCGGAGGCGTCGAAGTGGTTCGCGCCGTGGGCGCTGGCGCTGGGCGTGATCGGCATCGTCTACGCCGCGCTGCTGGCGGTCGGTCAGAACGACCTCAAGCGGCTGGTGTCGTACACCTCGATCGCGCACTTCGGCTTCATCGGGGTGGGCATCTTCGCCTTCACCACCCAGGCCGGCACCGGCGCGGTGCTCTACATGCTCAACCACGGGCTGGCCACCGGTCTGCTCTTCCTGGTGGTGGGCATGCTGATCAGCCGGCGTGGCTCGGCGTTGATCAGCGACTTCGGCGGCGCCGGCAAACTGGTCCCGGTGCTCGCCGGTGTGCTCTTCTTCGCCGGTCTCGCCTCACTCGCACTGCCTGGCACGGCACCGTTCATCTCGGAGTTCCTGGTGCTGATCGGCACCTTCACGGTGAACAAGCCGGTGGCGATCATCGCCACGCTCGGCATCATCCTGGCCGCCGCGTACGTGCTGTGGATGGTGCAGCGCACCACCCAGGGCACGCTCAACCCGGCTCTCACCGAGGTCGACGGGATGCGCAAGGACCTCAACCTGCGCGAGAAGGTCGTGGTCGCCCCACTGATCGCGCTGATCGTGCTGCTCGGCTTCTTCCCCAAGCCGGTCACTGACGTGATCAACCCGGCCGTCCAGGCGACCATGGACGACATCGGCAGAACCGACCCGGCGCCGCTCCGTGGGCGGCACCGTCCAGGAGGCGGCAAAGTGACCGAGCTGAAACTGCCGTCGATCGACTACGCGGCGATCTCCCCGATCCTGATCATGCTGGGCACGGCGTTGCTCGGCGTGCTCGTCGAGGCGCTGGTGCCTCGTCGTTGGCGGCACGTGGTGCAGCTGACGCTGGCGCTGCTCGCGGTGCTCGCGGCGCTGACCATGGTGGTCCTCAGCGCCGATGAGCGGATCATCACCGCCGGCCAGGCGCTCGCGATCGACGGGCCGACGCTGTTCCTCCAGGGCGCGATCCTGGTGCTGGCCGCGATGGCGCTGCTGCTGATCGGCGACCGCTCGGTCGAGCGGGGCGGGGCGTTCGTCGCCCAGGCCGCGGTGACCGCCGAGTCGGCCGACGACCGGCGGCAGGCCGAGGGGCGCAACGGCCTCACCGAGGTCTACCCGCTCACCACGTTCGCGATCGGCGGCATGCTGATCTTCGTGGCGGCGAACGACCTGCTGACCATGTTCATCGCGCTGGAGGTCTTCTCCCTTCCGCTCTACCTGCTCTGCGCGCTGGCCCGTCGCCGGCGTCTGCTGAGCCAGGAGGCGGCGATGAAGTACTTCCTGCTAGGCGCCTACGCCTCCGCGTTCTTCCTGTTCGGCGTGGCCCTGATCTACGGCTTCACCTCGGGCATCCCGGGCCGGACGGCCGGCGTCGACTTCGCCACCATCCACGCGGCGGTGAGCGAGTCCCCGGCCAGCAAGGTGCTGCTCTTCGCCGGCATGGCACTGCTCTCGATCGGTCTGCTCTTCAAGGCCGCGGCGGCGCCGTTCCACGTCTGGACCCCGGACGTGTACCAGGGCGCGCCGACCCCGGTCACCGGCTTCATGGCGGCCTGCACCAAGGTCGCCGCGTTCGGTGCCCTGCTGCGCGTCTTCCACGTCGCGTTCACCGACGCCTCCTGGGACTTCACCCCGGTCCTCGGCGCGGTGGCGGTGCTTACCATGCTGATCGGTGCAGTGCTCGCGGTCACCCAGACCGACATCAAGCGGCTGCTCGCGTACTCCTCGATCGCCAACGCCGGCTACCTGCTGGTCGGCGTGCTGGCACCGAGCCGCGACGGGCTCTCCGGCACGATGTTCTACCTGGTCGCGTACGGCTTCTCGGTGCTGGCCGCGTTCGCGGTGGTGACCCTGGTGCGGGACGCCGACGGGGAGGCCACCCACCTGTCCCGCTGGGCCGGGCTGGGTCGGCGGTCGCCGTTCTTCGCCGGGCTGTTCACCTTCATCCTGCTGGCCTTCGCCGGTATTCCGCTGACCAGCGGCTTCACCAGCAAGTTCGCCATCTTCGGGCCGGCCCTGGAGGGTGGTCAGGCCTGGCTGGTGATCGCCGGTGTGCTGACCAGCATGGTGCTGGCGTTCCCGTACCTGCGGGTCGTGGTGATGATGTGGCTCTCCGAGCCGGGCGAGTCCACCCCGACCGTCATGGTGCCCGGCGGGCTCACCTCCGCCGCCCTGATGATCGGCGTGCTGGCCACTCTGGTGCTGGGCATCGCCCCGGCGCCGCTGCTCGATCTGGCCACCGGAGCTGCCGAATTCGTGCGATGACCGAAGGATCGACCACCGGGGGCCGGCTCGTGTTCACGTGCCGGCCCCCGGTGCGTATCCCCGACCCGGAGCAGGTCGAACGGGTGTGGCATGGTTGATGGTGTGGTGAATCCGGCGGGCGAGCGTTCAGGTGCCTCCGGCTCCGGCGGTCGGCGGGGTCGGGCGAGCACGAGTCAGTTCGGCGCGCTCGGCCTCAATCTCGCCGATCCCCGCGTCGAGGCGTCCGTGCTGGGGCTGCTGGAGACGGTCGAGGTCGAGCTGCGGGCCAGTGTGTCCAGCGCCGACCCGTTCGTCACCGAGGCCGCCCGGCACCTCCTGGAGGCCGGCGGCAAGCGTTTCCGGCCGCTGCTGGTGGCGCTCGGTGCCCAGTTCGGTGATCCCACCGGTGCGCAGGTGGTCCCGGCCGCCGTGGTGATGGAGCTCACTCACCTCGCGACCCTCTACCACGACGACGTGATGGACGAGGCCGCCGTCCGCCGGGGCGCGCCCAGCGCGAACTCCCGCTGGACCAACTCGGTCGCGATCCTGGTCGGCGACTATCTCTTCGCCCGTGCGGCGGACATCGCCGCCGACCTGGGCCCAGAGGCGGTCCGGTTGCAGGCGCGCACCTTCGCCCGGCTGGTGCACGGCCAGATCGCGGAGACGGTCGGGCCGCGCGCCGACGACGACCCGGTGACCCACTATCTCAACGTGATCGCCGACAAGACCGGCTCGCTGATCGCCACGTCGGCACGCTTCGGCGGCATGTTCGGTGGCGCACCGGCCGAGCACGTGGAAGCCCTCGCCGGATACGGCGAGACGATCGGCGTCGCCTTCCAGCTCTCCGACGACCTGCTCGACATCGCCTCCGAGTCGGTGCAGTCGGGCAAGACGCCCGGCACGGACCTGCGCGAGGGCGTCCCGACCCTGCCGGTGCTCTACGCCCGCGCGGCGGACGACTCCGACGCGTCCTCGGTGCGACTGCGGGAGATCCTGGCGACCGGCCCGCTGACCGACGACGCGCTGCACGCCGAGGCGTTGGGTCTGCTGCGCGAGAGCCCCGCGCTCAAGCGCGCCCGGGAGACCGTGCGCAGTTACGCCGAGGACGCCCGTGCGCGCCTCGCCCCGCTGCCCGAGGGCCCGTCCCGGCACGCCCTCGAATCGCTCTGCGACTACATCGCCGACCGCACCAGCTGATCGTCACCCCGGCTCGCCGCACTGGCGACGCGGGTCAACAGGCGGCCACCGCAGAGCATGAGGACGGCCGCGAGCAGCATGGACACCGCCGAGGCGGTCCACATGGCCGGATAGCCGAGGTGGGCGGCCAGTGGGCCGAGGGTCAACGGGCCGAGGCAGCCGCCCGCGTACACCCCGGTCTGGGTGATCGAGGTGGCGGCGGCCGGTGACTGCGGGTGGAGTCGGACCACCGCGAACGTCATCAGGCCGGGCCAGGCCCAACCCAGGCCGAAGCCGAGCACCACGCCGGCCACCAGCGGCACCGGGCCGGTCAACGCGAGCAGGCCCAGCCCGGCCGCACCGACGACCAGCATCGCGGCGATGACGGCGACGTGACCGGTGACGCGGCGGTCGGCCAGCCAGCCGGCACCCACCCGCGCGGTCATGCAGATCGCACTGCCCAGCGTCAGGGTGAGTCCGGCGAGGCCCGGCGACATGCCCCGGGCCGCCGCGGAGTCCACCAGGAAGGTGCCCAGCGCGTTCGCTGCGGCCGCGGCCAACGTCGCCGCCGCACCGACCACCACCAACGCCGCAGTGGCCCGGCCAGCGCGCGTCGCGCCGGCCCGCCGCGCCCGCAGGGGCACCTGCCGGGGTACGGCGGCCAGCGTCATCGTCGCGACCACGGCCGCCGCCACGAACGCCCAGCGCCAGCCGACGGTCAGCGCGATGGTGGGCACCGCCGCCCCGGCCAGCAGTGTGGAGACCGGGATGGCGGCCTGCTTGACGCCGAACGACAGACCCTGCCGTCGGGCCGGCACGTGCTGGGCCAGCGCGGCGTTGCTGGCCAACTGGCCGAGCGCGTTCGCGGCAGCGCTGAGCGCCAGCAACCCGACCAGCACCGGGTACGAGCGGGCGAAGGCCGCCACGGCCAGCATCGACCCGGCGGCCAGCACGATGCCGCAGCGGGCCACCAGGGCCGCTCCGTACCGCTCGACGAGGCGGCCGGAGGGCACCGAGGCCAGCGCGCTGACCCCGAAGTAGACGGACACGGCCAGGCCGAGGCCGGCCGGGGAGAAGTCGAGGTCCCTGCCCATCTGCACGGCGAGACCACCGAGCAGAAAGACGGGGAGTACGCAGGCCACGGTGGTGGCCACTGCGCCGGCGCTCGCCCTGATCGGGTGGGAGGGGGCGACGGTCGGGTCGGAGGTGATGGCGTTGTTGGTCATCGTCCGGCAAACCTACGTGAGACTCGCTCAAGCCACTCCTGGTGACTGTCGGGGCACAACGAGTGGATGGTGATCTGGCATCCTCGACCCGAACAGGCATTTCGCACCGGGCCTGTTTTTCATATGGTGTAAGTCCCCGGCGGCGGAGGTGGTTGTGCGCGACCCCTTGGCAGAACCTTCGGACCTGATCCGCAGCGTGTCCCGAGCGCTGCGGGTGCTGGAGTCGGTCGGTCGCGCCCCGAAAGGCCTGACCGTCAAGCAGATCGCTCGACGGTGCGAGCTGACCGTGGCCACGACCTACCACCTGGTCCGCACCCTGGCCTACGAGGGCTACGTGATCCGTCGCGAGGACGGCACGTACATCGTGGGGTTGGAGGTGGCCGACCGGTACCGGGAGCTGGTGACCGCGTTCCGGGGCCCGCCAGCGGTCGGTGAGACGCTGCGGCGGGCCGCACTGGACACCGGCTACAGCCACTACCTGGGTCGCTTCGTCGGCGGTCAGGTGGCCCTCACGGCGGTCGCCGAGGGGCACCGGTCGCCCTACCTGGAGGACCTGGTCCCCGGCTTCGACGAGGGGGCGCACGCGACGGCCCTGGGCAAGTCGCTGCTCGCCACCCTCACTGTCGACCAGCGCAACCGCTACCTGCGCGAATACGGCATGCGCCCGTTCACCACGGCCACGCTGACCACCACCGAGACGTTCGAGGCCGACCTGGCCGCCGGCGACCGGCGCGGCATGCAGTTGGAGATGGGCCAGTTCCGTCAGGGGGTGGCCTGCGCGGCGGTGCTCGTCGCGCCGGACAAGGACATGGAACGCCGCGTCGTGCTGGCCTGCGCGTTGCCGGCCAGCGAAATGATGACCTCCGCCCGGGTGGTGCGCGCCAAACTGCTCACCGTGGCCCGCAGCGTCGCCGACGGCATCGCCTCCGACAACTGACGCACCCACGCATGAGAAGCCCTCTCCCGGGCTGGGAGAGGGCCTCTCGCGGCGGTCCAGCGCCGGACCGCCTGAGCAACGTCAGCTGCCCACCGGGCCGCCGCCGAGACGCGGGTGCCATGGCGGGTGCCGGTCAACAGGGGGAGCAGCCGGGGGCGGTCGCTCATGGGAGAAGCCTCCATGAACACCTTCGCGGGCGGCAACCGGCACGCAACCGGTCTGACCTCGGGCTGAACCGATCGGCGTGACGGCACGTATTCCCGAGCGAACGCACCGCCGGACGCGCGCCGGAAGCGAGGAGACCGCCATCAGCGACCACGACGCCCAACTGCTGCGCGCGCTGCACGACGAGCACGCGGAGGCGCTGTACGCCCACGCCCTGCGGCTGGTCAACGGGGACCGGCAGCGCGCCGAGGACCTGGTGCAGGAGACGCTGCTGCGGGCCTGGCGACATCCGGAATCCCTCGACCCGCAGCGCGGTTCGGTGCGGTCCTGGTTGTACACCACCGCCCGCAACCTGGCCATCGACGCCTGGCGGCGGCGGTCCACACGGGTCGGCGAGGTGTTCACCGACGATCTGCCCGAACCGCCGGGCGTGATCGACGAGGCCGAGCGGGCGGTGGAGGCGTGGACCGTCGCCGAGGCGCTGAACCGGCTCAGCCCGACCCACCGCGAGGTGCTGGTCGAGTGCTTCTACCAGGGGCGGTCGGTGGCCGAGGCGGCATCCCGGCTGGGCGTACCGCCGGGGACCGTGAAGTCCCGCACCCACTACGCGCTGCGGTCTCTACGGTTGGTGCTGGCCGAGATGGGGGTGACGGGATGACGCAGTGTGAGTTCGCGTACGACGATGGCGCGTACGTGCTGGGCGCCTTGGCCCCCGCTGAGCGGGCGGCCTACGAGCGGCACCTCTCCGGCTGCGCCTCCTGCCGGGAGGCGGTCGCCGAGATCGCCGTCCTGCCCGGGTTGCTGGGGCGTCTCGACCCGGCGGGGTTGGAGCAGATCCTGCCGCCGCCGGCCCCGCCCCGGGTGCCCGCGCTGATTGAGGAGGCCCGGCGTCGCCGCAGGAGGGAACGCTCCGCGGACCGCCGACGGTACGCGCTGACCACACTGGCCGCTGCCGGGCTGGCCCTGATGGTCGGTGTGGGCACTGCCGTGGTGCTGCCCCGACCCACCGACCCGTCCGGACCTCCCGTGGCGCAGACCAGCGCCCCGGCCACGCAGGTGTCGATGGTCGCCATGCGACCGGTGGCCACCGCCGGGCCGGTGCACGCCGACATCGGGCTGTCCGGCACCAAGTGGGGCACGGCGGTGACCATGCGGTGCGGGTACGACGCGCGGACGAGCTATGGCAAGGCGTACCCGTTCCGGCTGGTGGCGCACGGCCCGAACGGCGCCAGTGAGCAGATCGGCTCCTGGCTGGCGGCCCCCGGCGACGCCCTCCAGTTCACCGGCGCCACCAGGTTCACCGACGCCGAGCTGGTCAGCGTGGAGCTGCAACGAGCCGACGGCACGCCACTGCTCACCTACGCGGTGCCCTGACCGCCCGTCTGTGCATGGGCGGTCAGGGGGTGGGGACGGGTTCCAGGATCCGGGCCTGGGCCCGGGTGCGGCGGGAGTTGCGGACCGCGTCGGCGGTGAAGACGATCAGGGCGAGCCAGACCAGCGCGAAGCCGGCGAGGCGGGCCGGTGGCATCGGCTCGTGGAAGATCAGCACGCCGCAGCCGAGCTGGAGGATCGGTGCCAGGTACTGGATCATGCCGAGGCTGCTCAGCGGCAGCCGGTTGGCCGCGCCGGCGAACATCAGCAGCGGGATCGCCGTGGCCGCACCGGCCAGCACCAGCAGCGCGGTGTGCCCGGCCGAGACGTGCCCGAACGTCGAGTCGGCTCTCGCCATCAGCCAGCCGAGATAACCCAGCGCCGGCAGCGCCAGCACCGCCGACTCGACGAAGAGCCCCTCCGCGGGCGGCAGCCCCAGCCGCTTCTTGACCAGGCCGTAGCCGGCGAAGCTGAACGCCAGGGTCAACGCCAGCCACGGCAACCGGCCGTAGTCCACGGCGAGCACCGCGACCGCCGACGCGCCGATCCCCAGCGCCACCCACTGCGCCGGGCGTAGCCGCTCCCGCAGCACCGTCACGCCGAGCAGCACCACGACCAGCGGGTTGATGAAGTAGCCGAGCGCCGTCTCCACCACCCGGTCGGAGTTGACACCGTAGATGTAGGTGCCCCAGTTGACAGCGATCAGCGCGGCGGCGGCGACCATCCCGGCCATCGCCCAGGGGCGACGCAGCAGCGCCCGCAGGAAGCCGACGTTGCGCAGAGCGGCCAGGAGCAGGGCCACGAACACCACCGACCAGACGATCCGGTGGGCCAGGATCTCCAGTGGGCCGGCCGGCCGCAGCAGCTTGAGGTAGAGCGGGAAGAAACCCCAGAGCAGGTACGCGCCGAGGCCGTAGAGGTATCCCAGGCGGAGAGGCGTCACGCCTCCACCGTAAGGGGCGTACCGTCGCTCTGTTCCTTTCCGGTGACCGGGGTCACCGGGACCCGCCGGTCGAGGCTCATCCACCGCTCCGGCACGTCGAGCGGCGTGAAGCCCACCCGCGCGTACACCTGGTGTGCGTCGTTCGTGGCCAGCAGGATCCGGCGTACGCCCAGCTCGTCCAGGTGGTCGCGGGCCGCGCTGGCCAACCACCCGCCCAAACCGCGACCACGGGCGGCGCGGTCGACGTACACGTCGCAGAGCCAGGCGAAGGTGGCCCGGTCGGTGACCACCCGGGCCACCGCTACCTGGCGGCCGTCCTCAGGCCGGTAGACGCCGAACGGCAGGGAGCCGGCGAACGCCCGGTCGACGGTGTCCCGGTCACGTCCGAGTGCCCAGTACGCGTCGGTGGACAACCAGTGGTGCACCAGGCCCAGGTCGAGCAGAGCCGGGTCGGTGCTGAGCAGGTAGCCGTCGTTGCGGGTCAGCGTGAACACGATGCGACGCTAACCGCCCGCGTGGGGACCCGTGCCGGCCAATTCCCGAACTCTGGTCACCGGCCTGCCCGGGCCCCGGCCGGAGCCCGGGGCGGGCCGGTGCGGTCGGCGGTCAGTCCCGGTCGAGGACGGCGCCCAGGATCCAGGTCACGATGCTCACGAAGAGGGCACCGAGCACGGCGGCCGGCCAGAAACCGTCCACGGTGAACGGCAGCCCGGCCTGGTCGGCGATCCAGCTGGTGAGCAGGAACAGCAGCCCGTTCACCACCAGCGCGATGAGACCGAGGGTCAGCAGGTAGAAGCCGCAGCCGACCGTCTTGATGAGCGGCTGGAGAACCGCGTTGACCACGCCGAAGATCACCGCCACCAGGAGCAGCGTGGTCACCGTCTCGCCAGCGGAGTTCGACTCCAGAGAGATGCCCGGAATGAGGAGCGTGGCCAGCCAGAAAGCCAGCGCTGTGCTGGCCAGCCGAATCAGCAGACCTTTCAGAAAACCCATGGCGGGATCGTGCCACGGACTACGCACCGACGTAACCCGCCAGTTGACCACCACGGTGGATCAGCCGCGAGCCGGACGCCCGATCAGTTGCGACTCGATCGGCGTGGGGGAGAGCAGTGCCCAGCGCAGCGCCCGCCGGTTGACCACGGCCACCATGTCGTCCCGGATCCGGGTCAACCACTCGGCCGACCCACCCAGCCCCAGCGCGGTGCCGGCCAGCGCCGCCTCGGTGACGCTCAGCGGTTGCAGCAGCGCCAGGTCGGCCCGGCTCAACGCGTCCACGTCCGCCGGGGTCAGCTCGTCGCGTACCACCAGAGTGGCGCGCCACGGCGGGCCCGGCTCGGCGTCGGCCGGCACCGGCCCGGCGTCGACGACCAGCAGCAACGGGCGCAGCGCGCTGCCCACCCCGTCGGCCACCGGTCGACCGGGTGGGATCAACGGGATCGTCCCGCCCGGTGCGCCCACTCCCCGGACGAACGGCTCCCAGACGCGCGGTCGGGAGGTCTGCACGACCACCAGGGCGCCGAGCGCCAGGGCGCGCAGGGCCACCAGCTGGGCGGCGCGCACCCCGCCGACCAGCAGCACCCGGGTGCTCTCCGGCCGGAACAGTCGGACGGTGACCGCCCCGCCGTGCCGGTTCGTGCCGACCATCATTCCGGCATCGCCCAGAGTGAGATCCCAGTCGTCCAGTGCGGGGCGGGGCTGCGCTTCCCGGGTGGTCAGCGCCAACGGCAGCGTGGCGGCAAGCCCGCCCAGGTGTGCGCCGTCGAGCCGCCGCAGCTCCCCGCCCAGGTCGTTCACCAGGCGCTCCAGGGCCTCGGTGGCCGCGGTCAGCTCGGTCGCCGTCTGAGCGGCCAGGCGCACGGTCAGCTCGGTCGGCACCCCGGCGTCGGAGGTGATCGGCGCCGGCCCTGCGGAGATCGACACCGTCGTCGCGGTTGCCGGGAGCGCGAGCAGCCGGGGCACCAGCCGCCGTGCACCCGTTCCGTCCGGCCACCGGATCAGCCGGAAGGTGGCCTGGACCAGGGTGCCGGACCGGAGCGCCGGCCAGGACTCCCGGACCCGGTCGCCGTCGTGATGGGCCAGCTCGCCCAGGACACGCAGCGCCGCCGGCACGCCGAGCGGCCGCGCGGTCAGCGACCCGAGCCGGCGGACGATCCGGCGTACGGTGCCGGCGAGCACCCGGTGAAGGTCCTCCTCGGACCAACCGTCGACGCGCAGCACTCGCACCGCCAGCACCGCCCGTTCCCGCCCGGCGAGCCGCCCGTCGGTGAGCTGCCGGTACGACGTCCCGACGGTGCCACCCGCGGCCGGCACCGGTGCCGGTGCTCCACTGAACAGCAGTTGCACCCGGAGCGGGGGCGCTTCCGGCCCGGTCTGGGGCAGCAACGCGGACGGCGCCGGGATGGCCCGGGACGCGTCGCCGAGCAGATCGCCGGGGTCCCCGAGTTCCAGGAGCACCACAATGCCCTCGGTGTCCTCCAGCACTGCCGCAGGCCCGCCGGTCAGCTCGGTCGAGTGGACGACGGTGCCCGGAGCGACGAGGTCGAGCAGGTCGGCCGCTCCGGCCGGCGCGGTCAGCTCCCGACGACGGGTCAGATGCCCGGCGGCGGTGCCCAGCCACTCGAAGAGCCACCGGCCCCTGACCCGGAGCACGGCGACGGCCATCAGCAGCACGGCGACCAGTGCGGCGGCCGCGGTGACCGGTGCGGGTCGACCCAGGGCGGTGAGGACGAGCGCCGCCGCGACCTGCGCGGCGACCAGTTGACCGGCCCGCACCCCTGTGCCGGTGCCCGGAGTGGGCGACGCCCAACGGCCGAACGGCGAGCGGCGACGCGGTGCGCGCTGATCGGCCGGGCCCGGGCTGCGGTCGGCGGGTTGGCCCGGCCCGATCGCCCGGGGAACGGCGCCCGGCCCCGGCCCGACCCGTGTCGCCGGGTGCGGCCCTCCGGTGGTGATCGCCGGCACCGTGCCTCCTCGACCAGTCGGGACCGCGTCGGGCGGTCGGCCGCCCTCGGACGGCCCGTCACGCGCCGCGACGTGGCTGCAGCACATCGTAAGTGACCGATGGCTGCCGTGGTTGTCCACAGGGGAGAGGCGGGGGGTAGCAGAACTGCTACGGGATCGCTACCGTCAGCCACGAAGTTCGTCGCTGACCCGTGTCTCAGTGCTCGACGACCGGGCCAAGCGAACGACGCGCCCCCAGGGCGGGCGCGCTCGAGGGCCACGCGCGATCAGAGAGACGAGGTGACATCGGGGTGTCCCAGACGCAGGCAGAAGCCGCGGTGATGCAGCAGACCGCCGCGAAGTTCGAGCAGGTGGACCAGTCGTTGCAGTCCATGCTGACCGGCCTGCTGGCCGAGCTGGAGGTGTTGCAGCAGGCCTGGCGTGGCGCAGGTGGCCGATCGTTCGAGCAGGTCAAGCAGCAGTGGTCACAGGACCAGGCGGCATTGCACCGGGCGCTGCGGGAGACCGCCGGCGCGATCCGCACCGCAGGCCGGCAGTACGACGCCTCCGACGACGAGGTGGCCAGCCGGGTAGCCGGCACCAACCGCGGCGGCATCCAGCTGCCGCTCTGATCCCGCCCGGGAAGGAAATCCGATGGACCATGGTGTGCTGGTCGTCAACTTCGCCGCGCTTCAGCAGGCCGGCGCCGACATCCACAAGGCCCTGAACAGGCTCGACTCGCAACTCGGTCAGCTTGAGCGGGATGCCGCTCCGCTGGTGGCGAGCTGGACGGGCGAGGCCCGCGAGGCCTACGAGCAGCGGCAGGCGCGGTGGCGCTCCGCCTCTCAGGACCTCCAGGCGATGCTGCGTGACATCAAGCTGGCGGTGGGCGACTCCGCCAACGACTATCTGGACACCGAGAAGAAGAACACCGGGCTGTTCCAGTGAGCGCGGTGGGCCGGGAGCGCTGACCATGTCCAGGTCGGTGCCCCGGCCGCCGCCGCGCTGCGGCCAGGGCGGTGGGCTGACCGGATCAGGCCTGGCCGGCCGGGCGCCAGCGTCGGCGGGCACCACGGGGCAGCACCAGGGCGAGCAGCACCACGGTGGCCGCCGTCGTGCCGACCACCGCACCGACCAGCAGGGCCCGGTCCCGTGCCGTCGCCCGTCGGGCCCGGTGGGCGAGCACCGCCGGGTCGGGCCGGTCGTCGGCGAGCGCGGTGACCGGTCGAGGGTCGACCGCACGGCTGCCGCTGGTCTCGGTGACCGCCCGGTACGGGTTCAGCACGCCGGCGCCGTACCCGCCGCCGTGGCCCGCGCCGGGAGCCGGATCGGCGGTGGCGATGATCCGCTCCGCCACCTGGGCCGCGGTCAGCTCCGGTCGATACTGGCGCAGCAACGCGGCGGTGGCGGCCACGAAGGGTGCCGCGTAGCTGGTGCCCTCGACCTGATGGTGGCCCGCGCCGGGGGCGGCGGTCAGCACCTCGCTGCCCGGTGCGACCAGGTCGACGTACGGGCCGGTCTGCGAGAACGTCGCCCGTCCACCGTCCGCCCCGATCGCCCCCACGCCGAGCACCCCGTCGTAGCCGGCGGGGAACGGTTGGGGGTCACCGCTGTCGTGCAGGTTGCCGGCTGCGGCCACCAGCACCACGTCCCGGTCGACCGCGTACCGCACGGCCGAGCGGACCTCCGGGTCGTCCGCATACAGCACCACGGACAGGTTCACCACGTCGGCGTCGTGGTCGACGGCCCAGCGGATGGCCTGCGCGAACTCGCCAGCGCTGACCGTTCGCCCCGATTCCCGCCCCTGCACCACCTGCTGCTCACTCACCCGCACCGGCAGGATCCGGGCATCCGGTGCGAGACCTTGGAAGGCGACCCCTGCGCGGGGTGTCGCCGCGATGATGCTCGCCACGCCGGTGCCGTGCCCGGCGCAGTCCCGACTGCCGTCCCCGCCGGGGTCGAGCAGGTCGGTGCCGCCCACCACGCGGTCGGCCAGTTGGGGGTGCGCCCGGTCCACCCCGGAGTCGACCACCGCGACGGTCACCCCGGTGCCGGTGGCCAGGGGCGCGAGCCGGGCGGGGTCGTACCGTTGCTGTGGCCAGGGCGCGGCCGTGACCGGCCGGGCCGGGGCGAGCGGGGTCGCACAGGCCGGTGCCGCACGGAGCCTGGCGGTGGCGGCGACGGTCGGGAGGGCCGGTACGGTCAACAGGCTGGCGGCCAGACCTGCGAGGACCGGGCGCGCGATCGATCGGGACATCGACAGCCTCCGTATCGTGTCGGCTCCGGTACGGGATGTTATCGCCTCATCCGCGCCCCGGCAGGCCGCCGACGGCCAGCCATTGTGATCTTGATACCACCTTGTAGGTTGTACGCGATACCTGTGGCCTGTTCTCGGAAGGGGAGGTGGCCGTGACCGCATGGGAGCCGGCCACGGAGGCCGAGGTGGCGATGCGCGACGCGCTGCGCGCCAATGACCAGGAGCTTTACTTCCGACTCCTGTCCCGCACCGATCTGCTGTTGCCGGTCGCCGCCCCGACCCAACCCGGCCAGCCAGCCGCCGACTGGGGCACCTGGACCACCGGCGGCCGGACCCACGTCCTGGCCTTCACCTCCGCGGCCGCACTGCGGGCCTGCCTCGGCGATCACCCCGGCAGCAACCGTCGTGTCCCCTTCACCGACCTCGCGGTCGGCTGGCCAAACCACGAGTGGTGGCTCGCCGTCAACCCCGGTCTGCCGGTCGAGGGCTACCTGCCGGCCTGGTTCGTGGCTCAACTCTCCCGGGGCGACGTGCGCCTGCCCGGCCGCGCCATGGGTGCCCGCGCCCGCCTGGAGCGGGTCGAAACCCTCGCCCGCACCCGGACCGGCCCGCCCGGCCGGGACACCGCGCCAGCCGCTGGTCGGCCCTCCGGGGCGGGTACGTCGTCGCCCGGGTCCGAGCCGGCCCCGGCGACCCCGGCTGCCCCAGGTCGGCCTGCCCCGGCTCCACCTGCGCCGAGTCCACTCGCCCCGAGCCCGCTCGCCGCCGTGCCGCCCGCTGCGGTCCCGTCTGCTCCGGTCTCCCCTCGGAGGCCCTCGCAGGGTGTGTCGCCTCGGGTCGCTGCCCCGGCGTCCGGGACGCCCGGCACCGCTGATCCGTCCCGCCGACCCGGCGAGGAGGACCTGCCGGCCGCCGGTCAGCGCCACCCGACCGAGCCGCCGCGACCCGGCCTGCCGGGCACCGGCGCCCTTCCCCGCTCCGCTCGGCCGTCCCGGTTCGCACCGTTGACGCCCGTCGAACGTCCCACCACCGACCAGTCGAGGTTCGGCGCGGGCTGGCCGGCGGCGGACCGGCCGGGCGACGACGGCCTGACCGGGGGCAACGGCAACGGCGGTCCGCAGGCCGCTCGACGTTCCTTCTTCGAACCGACCCCCGTCCGGGACCGGGCAGCCGACCCGAACGCGAGTGGGGGCCGCCCCGGGGACCGGGCGGCACCACCGACGCGCTTCGGGCTCGGCAGCCAGCCGTTCCCACGCCGCCGTCCGGCCGACGGGCCCGCCGACGAGACCGCGACCCGCGCCTTCCCGATGGCGGATCCGGACGCCACCCGGCCACTTCGGCAGCCGGCGGGCGACCTCGGCACGTCCCGAGGGGTACGCGCACCGGCACCCGGTGAGGAAGTCACCCAGCCGCTGCCTCCCCGCCGGCCCGACCCGGCGGCGGAGGAAGTCACCCGCGCCTTCCGGACGACCGGTGAGTCCCCGCCGACCCGGTCATCGGCGCGGCCGAGCCCGCCGGCGGACGAGACCCAGGCGATCCCACGCGACCTGCCGAACCGGTTCGCCCCGGTGGAAGAGGTGTCGGCCGCGGAACCGGTCTCCGGTCCGCCCGCACCACGCCGCGGCTTCACGCCCATCGTCATCGAGGGCACCATCATCGAGTCCCGCGACCTCACCGACCCGGTCGAGACCAGCGGCCCGGCCGGCCCTCCCCGAGGGCCCCGCCCCGCCGAGACCGCCCCGCCACCCTTCGGCACGACGCACTCCGGGCCGGGTCTGTTCGAGCCGTCGTCGGCCGGTCCCCGCCCGTCCGGTCCGGCGTCGTTCGTCCCCGCGCAGCCCGCCACGAGCCCGTCCACCCCGCGTCCCGCAAGTCCGGCGGAGGCCGGCGACGTGAGCGGTGTCCACACCGACGCCCGCGCCGGCGATCCGGCCGGTGCCGAGCGCGCCGACACCGACAGCCCGTCGGTTGGCGTGACCAGCGCGGATCCGACCAGCGAGAGCGCCACCACCGGCGACGGGCAGCGCCCGCCGGCCGACGAACCGGCGGTGGTCGAGTTCGACCCGGCCAACACGGTCGAGGAGGACCTGCTCGGCGCCGCCGGCTCCGGAAGCACCGACACGTTCCTGTCCACCCTGCTGCTGGCCCGGGTCCTGCTGCCGGCGGCACCCGAATCGCTGCGGGGAAGCCGCCCCGGCGATGCGGGCTTCGTCTGGCGTACGGCACAACTCGACGGCGAGACGTACGTGGTGGTCTACACGTCGCCGGAGCGCCTCGCCGACCACTTCGAGGGTGACGTCGACACGGTCCGGGTGAAGTTCGCCCAGCTGATCCGGCGCTGGCCGGACGAAGACTGGTCGTTCGCCGTCAATCCGGGCACCCCGGTCGGTGCCAAGTTGCCCGGGGAGCAGATCATCGCGTTGGCCAACTGGGCTGCCGAGGTCGGGCTCGGTGACGACCTGGAGGTGGACCAGGAGGAAGCGCCGGCCGTGGCGGAGCCCGCCGCCCGCCCCCGGTACGCTCCGGCGGCCGTCGACCCGACCCGACCGACGGTCATGCAGAAGGCGATCGCGCCCAGCCAGCTCGCCTACTACCTGGATCGGGGCTACGACCGGGTCTCCGGCTTCGTGCACCGTGCCGGTGAGCTGGCGCACCTGACCACGCCGGCTCAGGTGCACGACGCGCTCGGCCTCAGCTACCCCGGATCCCCGTTCTCCCGGGACGCTGAGGAGATCTACGTGCTGCGCTGGCCGGCGCACCGGCCGAGCCTCTACCGGATTCCGTACGGCGGTCAGAACGAGGCGGCGATGCGGGCCATGGAGGGCTGGGTCATCGAGCGCCCGCCGTTCCGGGGCAACGGCTTCGCCCCGGGTGAGAGCAGCGACGTGGTGGCCGAGTTCAAGGTGGACAGCGCGCGCCTCCCGCACGGCGCGCAGCTGTGGCGGGTCGCTGCGGACGGCACCGAGCGGGTCATCGCGGAGCTCGACACCGACGCGGTGGTCTGGCGACGGGTCGGGGAGGCGTGATGCGCGACGGTTACGTGGCCCGTTGGCAGGGTCGGGAATACCAGGCCAGCCCGGACGGCGACAACATCCGCCTCTACCAGCCCGAGCCGGGCGAGGGCTTCGAGGAGGTCCGCGCGGGCCGGTACGTCCGGGTGCTGCCGGCGAGCGAGATCGAGGATCTGGCGTACGTGCGCACCACCTGCACGTGGCAGGGGCAGCCGTTCATCGTGCTCGGCGAGCACGACGCCTGGCTGCGGGTCGAATACACCGGTGGCCGCTGGCCGGTGGCGGAGGCCATGCGGCTGGAGGTCTTCGACTTCGGCGTCTACCAGGGCTGGGCGCCGGCCGCCGAGGTCACCGACCTGCGGGAGCAGCGGGTCTGACCGGTCAGGTCTTGGCCCAGCGCAGGATTTCGCCGAGCACCAGCTCCGGTGCCTCCAGGTGCGGGAAGTGCCCCACCCCGTCGAGCAGCCGCCACTCGTACGGGGCGACGACGTAGCGGCCGGAGCCCAGGGCGGTGCGCGGCAGGGAGGCGACGTCCAGCGCGCCGTGCAATTGCAGGGTCGGAGTGGACAGCGGCTTCTGCATGAGGCGGACGAACCGGTAGCCGTGCAGCCGCAGCAGCGAGCGGAACGCCCAGCGGTACCCCTCCAGGGCACAGAACGCGGCCTGCGGGATGCACATCGCCTCCCGACACCGCTCGGCGTACGCCTCGAACTCCGACCCGGCCACCCAGCGCGGCCCGCCCCAGCGGTGCAGGATCTCACCGATGGCCGCCGCGCCGTCCCGGGTCAGCACGTGCTCGTAGCGGGGTAGCTGGAACTTCAGCGCCAGGGTGGAGGCGGCGAACTGCCCGCGCGGGTCGGCGAAGGTGGCGGTGCGCAGCCGCAGCGGGTGCGGTGCCCCCAGCACCACGAGCCGGCGGACCAGGGACGGGTGGAACGAGGCCACCGTCCAGGCCACCATGCCGCCGAGGCCGCTGCCGACGATCGTCGTCGACCGTTCACCGAGCGCGCGGATCAACCCGGCGATGTCGGCGGCGAGGGTGTAGCCGTCGTACCCCCGGGGTGGTTTGTCGCTGGCGCCGTAACCGCGCAGGTCGACGGCGACCGCCCGGAAGCCGGCGTCGGCGATCGCCGGGAGCATCTGGTGCCACGCCCACCAGTGCTCCGGAAAGCCGTGCAGGAAGAGCACCATCGGGCCGGTGCCGGCCTCGACCACATGGAACCGGCTGCCGTTGGCGCCGACGAAGCGGTGCGTCCACGGCCCCTCGGTGAGGACACAGGACTCGTCGACGGCTCCGCCGCGCTGGTCGGTCATGGCAGACAGCCTAGGACCCGGTTGCCGCTGACGACCCCGGTGGTCGCGTTGAACAGGGAAAGGCCCGGGTTGTCCCCTACCGACACGAGGGTCCGGGTCGACGGTCCGTGGACCGTCGACCCGGACGCCGCCGATCGGATCTAGCGCAGGTAGATGTTGAAGACCCGGTTGGCCACCGCGTCACCGGTGCTCAGGCCCGCGTCTGCGTCCCACTGGTAGTGCACGCCCAGGTAGATGCGGCTGCGGGCGTTCTCGGTCGCTGCGGCGCTGAAACTGGTGAACGAACGGGTGACGCCCACCGCGTTCGGGTCCTCGGTGGTAGCGACGAATCCGATCGCATCGGTGCCGTAGTACCGCTTCATGACACCCGCCCAAGCGCCGGCGAAGCTGGCGTGGCCCGAGATGTACGCCGGGAACGGCGGGGAGAACCGGGTGCCGTTGCGGTCGACGGAGAGCGGGCGCCAAGCGGCGTTGGGAACGGTGGCCGCGTTGCCGTCGCTCTGCGGCTCGGCGATCGCCGTCTCCGGTCGCCACAGGTCGATGCTGGTGTTGTATTTGGCGTCCCAGGAGGCGATGGCGACGTCGGCCATGGCCATCGCGACGAGGGCGAAGAGTCGCGGGGTGTCCGTGGTCCGCTGGCTGGCGACGATCTGGGTGTGCTCGAAGAGTTGACCCGGCGGCTTGTAGGTGCCACTCACGTCGTTGGCCCAGAAGAAGGCCTGCTGCGTCTGGTCGGCGTTCCGGTCGGTCAGTGGCGCGGTGGCCGAGCCCAGCCTCTTCACCTCGTTGACCTGGGCGGCGTAGGCGCTGCTGGTCAGCATCGCGGACACCGTGCCGAAGCCCCCGGGCAGCGGTGGGCGGAACTGGGAACCGGACGTCAGGGCGAAGGGTTTCACCAAACCCCAGTTGGGGCCGACGGCCGCGCCGGAACCGGTTGGCCGCCACTGTCCGGCGGTGTTGCTGGCGGTGTACCCGGCGTTGTTGGTCGAGCCGTCGTTCGCACGAGCGTTGATGATGTTGCGTGCGGCCGTCTCGCCGATGCTCCTGTTCCACCCCTCGGGTCCCGGCTCGCCGATCGGCGGGTCGGCCTGCCGGGCGTCGTTGAACCTGGCGGTGAAGTAGCTGGCCTGGGCGGGGAACAGCGTCCGGAGTACGTCGTACGCGGCGACGTCGAGGTTGGTGTCGCGGTCGTAACTGAAGTTGGGGATCGGGGACACCTTCGCGATGTAGGGCGCCCCGGTTCCGCCCATGGAGATCGAGGTGTCGTACATGGCCAGGTGCATCATCGCGCCGGCGCGGGACAACGTGGTGGGTGGGCCGTTGCTGGTGCGGAAGGCGTCCAGTAGGACGTCGTTCCAGTAGACGACATGGTCGAAGTTGGGAGGAATGGCGCTGGCGGACGTGGGTGTGATGACGCCGCCCCCGACGACGACCGCGGCGAATACCGCGACCAGCCGTCCCAGCTTCACTCTTGTGTTCAACGTGGTCCCTTCCCGGACGTGAGCCATAGGATCTCTATCGGCTTACGTCGATGATCTGGGACGGTTTGATCACGGAGAAGGGCGAAGCGGTCACGTTCCGCAAGTTGCAAGGTCAGACCCAGCCGCGGCGGGCGGCGGCGATGCCGACGGTGAGCCTGTTGGACGCGCCGAGTCGCTCGGCCAGCAACTCGAAGTGCCGCCGGACCCATCGTGGGCTGCGCCCCAGGCTGCGGGCGATGGCCTCGTCCTTGGCGCCGTGCGCGGCGAGCCGAAGAATCTGCAGCTGCACCTCCGACGGCGCGTCCCTGCCTGCGTCCCTCGGGGTGGACAGGGGCTGTGACTGCCGCCAGAGGCTGTCGAAGTAGTGGCCCGCCAGATCGACCAGCGCCGGCGCGCGCAGCACCCAGCCGACCGACCGGTGGGTGCCGATTGGTGCGACCACGGCCATTTTCGCGGAGACCACCATCGAGATGGGCACCTCCCCGACTATCCGGACCTGACCTTCCGGTCGGGCGGCTCGGTCGGCGCGATTGAGGCCACCGGGACGTTCGAGGAGTCGTCGGTCGAGGATCGTGCGGTGCCGTGGCTCCGGAGCCAGGTCGGGCTCCCCGGCGGCGGGGTCCGGCGGCATGCCGAGCAGGATTCGGCAGTCCTCCGGCGCGTCGGTGGCCAATCGACCGGAGAGCCGGGTGAACGCCGCCCAGTCCCGTACGACATCGTCCGGGCCGAGCGCGACCGAACTTCGGTGCTCCTCCAGTTGTTCCAACTGGGCGTACTGGGCGATCAGACGATGCTGGGCGCGGACCAACTCCCGCTGTCGGGCGGCGAGCAGCAGTCGCAACTCCACCGCCGACACCATGGCGGCGTCGAGTGGCGTGGAATTCACTCTCCAGAGCGGGTCTGCACCGCTGCCGTCTGTGTCCGACCAGATTCCACCTGACAAGCCTGACCACCCCCGTGGACGATGCCGAGGTGGTGGTCGGCTGCGGCGTCGTCAGCGCAGGTGCCGGTCCACCATCGACATCGATGATCGTGCTTGGATGGCGACTCTGCGTCAAGTGCCGGACGGCGTGAGTGGGCGTGGCGACGGTGTTCGATTCGTCACCCCGGTCAGGGTCTACCCGACGGGGTCAACGCATGACGATGCTCACGGGGACACCCACACCGCAGTCCACCTCGGATGACCTGGCGACGATCCGCAGGGTGACGAAACTGCGCTCGGTCAGGTTGCCGTAGCCCGGGCCGTGCAGGGCGTACGCGCGGCCGTCCTCGGCGACGAGCCCGTAGCAGGGCCCGCCGCCTCCCCGGGTGATGTGGCCCGTGATCAGGCCGTTGTCCCGTAGATCGGTCGGCGGTGTCGGCTTTGGCGGCTTTGACGGAATGCCGATGGACGGCGGGAGTGTGCGCGACAGCGGCGGCGTGAAGGCCCGTGAGGGCGGGGCTGCGGGCTGTGCGGGCCTGAATGCGCGCGAGGTGGGTGCGTCCGGCGTCGGGGTCTCGGAGGCCGAGGGAGCAGCCAGGGGGCCGGCACCCTTCGGGTCGGCGCACGCGGTCAGAGGCAGCAGGAGGAGCGCGGCGATGAGGGTGACGCGTGAGGCGAGGTGCACGGTGATGGGACGTTCCAGCAGGTCGTCGGGTTCCACCTCACGGTGGGACAAAGGGCGGCGCCCGGGCAGATGATCCGCCCGGGCGCCGCTGGGTGTTGCTGAATCAGTGGTCAGCTGATCCGGATCTTCATCGAGGTGCCGTTCTGCTCCTTGACCTCGATCTTGACACCGGCTGCGGGGAGCTTGACGCCGTGGTTCGGCAGCTCCTCGTAGAAGTACTTCTTGGTGTCGTTGAACACGGGCTCAGCGGCCTGACCGCGGATGTACTGCGGCTGGCTGTTGAGGTGCAGCGTGAACGAGTCAGCCTTCTTGAGGCTGAACGGTGCGTCGTACACCTGGACGCGGGCGCGCCACGGAGCACCGGTCAGGTTGTAGATCGGGCGCGGGTGCGCGTCGATGTACAGGTTGCGACCCTCGCCCGGGTGACCACCCGGGTTGGTGGGCGAAACCGGAGCGGTGTTGTTGTCGGAGAACCGCGTGTTCCAGTACGAGATGAGCAGACCCTCCTGGTACGCGTAGTGGTCCACCCAGTCCGGGCGGGTGTTCGCGTAGCCGAAGAAGTACGGGCCCGTCTTCAGGTACTTGTCGTACGAGACGTACGACCGGTTGCCGGCGATGTAGTAGTTGTCGAACAGCCGGGTGTAGGTCGCCCCGACCACCTCGAACTTCTCCAGCGCCCAACCCGCGTCGGTCTCGGCACCGTCGCTGAGCACGGTCTGACCGTCGGCGGTCACGGTGATCGCGTCACCGAAGAAGCCGCCCTCGGAGACACCACCGTCGGTGACGTAGTGCAGGCGAACCTGAGCGACCTTCCCGGCGACCGAGGTCAGCGGGATGTTGATGTCAGCCCAGGCACCGTTGCTGCTGCCGGCGAGGGCCGGGCGACCCGCACCGTCGACGCCGATCGGCTTGCCGCCGACAGTGCCGTCCAGGTCGGTCCAGGTCTGACCGCCGTCGGTCGACGCCTCGAAGTAGAGGTAGTCGTAGCCGGCCTCGATGCTGTACTTGCCCTTGAGCGACATCGCCGCTGCGGACTTGCCGGTGAGGTCGAACGTCCTCGTCATCTTGCTGTCGAGGTCGTCCTCGTTACCGGAGAAGTACTGCTTGGCGCCCTCGAACGGCGCGCCGTAGTTGAACGTGTATTCCCGCTGGGGAAGCACCACCACGGCGGCCTGTGCCTTGTCCGAGTTGTACTCCTGCGGGCCGAGGTCCAGCGTGCGCTTCTGCCCCGCCACGACCACCTCGTAGTCGAGCCAGCCGAGCTGGAGCTTGTTCCACGCGCCGAGGTCGCCGCCACGGTCACCGATGGCCGGGTCGTTCTTCGCACCGAGCCGGCTCTGGGCCATCAGGGTCCAGTGCTCGTTGCTGTTGTCCGCCGGTCCGTAGTCGTCCGGCAGGCCCAGGTCGTGGCCGTACTCGTGGTAGAAGACGCTACGGCCGCCGTTTTCCGGCTGGATCGTGTAGTCGCGGATCCAGACGCCGGTGTTGCCGATCTGGGTGCCACCGATCGGGAAGTTCGGCGGGCCCACGGGCGAGCTGTTGAACGCCGACCAACGGTGGCTCCAGATGGCGTCCTCACCCTGCTGCGGGTCACCGTCGGCCTGGTCGCCGCCGGAGTGGACGATCTGGAAGTGGTCGATGTAGCCGTCCGACTCGTTGAAGTCGCCGTCACCGTCGAAGTCGAAGCGGTCCCACTGGTCGAAGGACTTCATCTCCTCGGCGATCTGCGCGTCCGTCCGGCCCTTGGCCTTCTGGTCGGCGACCCACTGGTTCGCGGCGTCGCGGATCAGGGCCCAGGTGTTCGAGCAGACGTTGTCGCCGCAGACGGCGGGGTCGTTGGCCGGGTTTTCAACGTCGTCGTCCGCGATCGGGTCGTCGGAACGACCGTAGCGGGCCTCGTTGTACCGGACCTTGACCCAGTCGGTCACCTCACCCTCGACGGTGTAGCGACCCGAGGACTGAGCCTCGTAGTACTGCTTGAGCGACTCGTCGCCCGGGTTGGTGCCGAAGTAGACCTGGCGGAAGTGCTCCGGGCTGAAGTCCGGCTGCCAGATGGTGGAGTTGTCGACCGCCCGGTTCGGCTCCGGGATCTTGTTGTGCAGCGGACCCTCGAACGTCGCCGGTCCGGCGATGTTCGGGTTCATGTCCTTGTCCGGGTAGGACGGGTGCCGCTCGTCACCGAACTCGGCCAGGATCACGAAGATCTTGTCGGTCCGCTCCCGCTGGAGCTCGACGTACTGATCCTGGGTCGGCTGGGCGCCGGCTGCGGAGCGGGCGTTGGCGTTGGTGCCCGTCTTGCCGACCTGACCGACCTTGACGACAGTGCTTCCGTTGCGCTGAATCGGCTTGCTGCGACCGCTCAGCACATCGCTGAGACCCTGCTGACGCAACGCGCGGCGCTTGTCCTCGAGCTTGTCGGGGAGTTCGTCCTGCAACGCCTGCGGTTCGGCAGCGGCTGGTGCTGCTACCGGCAGTTTGGGCTGAGGCGCCGCCGAGGCGGACGGGCCGAAAGCCAGGCCTGTCGCCGTCAGTGAGAGCCCGAGCAGACCCACTGCGACTTTGCGCACGTGGTACCTCCGGTGTGAGGGAACCGGCCATACGGGGGTACGGGCCGGTGGGAGATCGATCCCACTAGTGGGACCAATGGTGAACATAGACACTGCTGCGACGGGTGGGAAGATGCACGCGTCGATTTGTTGCAAGATTTTGTTGGGAATGCTTTTCACCGTCACATACCCGGGCTTCATCAGCCACGCTGACCAGCGAGGACGGCGCGGTCCCAAATGTAACGACTCATTTCGATCAACATGATCGATGTACGGCAGTGGGGCCGGCGGCGTCTCCGCCACCGGCCCCACTGTCAGTTGTTGATCCGCGAAACCGTTACTTCCTCGCCGGGGTGACGAAGATCGTGGCGGACGAGTTGTCCCGTGCCGCCTTCTTGATGGTGAGCGAGACGCCGTAGTTCACGCCCTGGTCGCCGGGGTTACCGGTGCCCAGCACGATCGCGCCACCGCCGAGGGTCGTGCCGTAGAACTCCGGTGCCGGGCTGCCGTCCGGGTGGGTGACCCGGGTGGTGTACGGCGCGTTGTTCCGCGACGGCACCACCACCGAGGCGTCGTTGTCCCGCGCGTACGCAGCCCCGTCGCGCATCTCGATGCCCGGGTACCAGGTCTTGGCGTCCGTGAAGCCCTTCACCGGCGCCTGCGCCTTGAACTTCGTGCAGTACGCGCTGTACGGCTCGTCCGCCGCCTCCAGGCACTCCGTGAAGGGGTACGTCTTGTTCAGCGAGAAGGCCGCGTTGGCCGACTGCGGACGGCTGGGCAGGTTGTCCGTCACCGACGGGTCCTTCACCGCCGCCTCACCGGTACGCCGGTACGGGTCGAAGTGCGAGTCGACGATGAGCAACCCACCCTTCGCGCCGTAGCTGGGCAGCGCGGTCATCTGCCCGGTGACGTGGTTGACGTCGCCGAGAGCGCTGTCCCGGTACCAGACCAGCATGCCCGGCGCGTTGTAGGAGATCCGGTCGACCTTCCACGCGTCGTGCGAGTAGATGGTGTCGTAGGCGTACTTCAGGCCCTTGTCGAACCCGTCGAAGTTGCGCCACTCCGCCAGGTAGAACTGGGCGTGGACTTCGGTGCCGCTGGAGACCTTCCAGCCCCCACCGGTGGTGTCCACGAAGGTGCCGCCAGTGGCCGTCCAGCCGTTGGCGCCGCCCTCGACGTCGTCACTCCACGTGGTGGCGCCGCCGCCGGTGACCGAGAAGTCGTCGGCGAACCAGTTGCGCTCCTCGAACGCCTCGTCGGTGGCCTGACGCAACCGCAGCTGCACCGTCGTGCCCGCGTACGCCGACAGGTCGACGTAGTCGTGGCGCCAGCCGTTCGTGCTGCCGGTCAGGCCGTACTTCTTGCCGCCGAAGTCGTTCATCCGGCCGTTCGGGTCCGAGTAGCCGTCCGGCGTGGTGACCACCGTGCCGCCCTCGTCGTACACCTTCTGCTCGGTCCAGGTCGTACCGCCGTCGGTCGAGAGCTCGACGAAGCCGTAGTCCCAGTCCTCCTCGATGATGTAGTTGTTCCACATCCAGAACTTCGAGTCCGCTGCCGCCGGCACGTCGACCGAGCGGCTGAGCTTGACGTCGGCCCACTCCTGGTCGTTGTTGCTGTGCCACATCTTGGTGCCGCTGTGCGGCGTGGCCAGCGTCGTCACCTTGTCCGGCAGGTCGACCTTGATGCCGTCCTCGGAGTCGATCGGGGTACGCGACGTCTGGCCGAGCTTCACCTCACGCGGGTTCGACCCGGGGCGGATGGTCAGCGGGTCGGCCCAGCCGAGCACCCACTTGTCCCAGATGCCCATGTGGGTGGGCAGCGCCTGGAAGATCTCACCGGAGTGCGACCCCGACGCCATCAGGTCCCAGAAGTCCACGTCGGAGTCGGCGTTGCCGGACGTGTCGTAGAGGTCCGGCAGACCCAGGTCGTGGCCGAACTCGTGGGCGAAGACGCCGACGCCGGCGTCCTCGGGCTGCACGATGTAGTTCGACGCCTTGAGGTTGGTGCCCGGGATGGTGTAACCACCGGCGACCGTGGAGGAGTGCGCCCACACGGCGTACACGCCCTCGGCGCCGCCGCCGCGCGACTTGCCCTGACCGGCGTGCACCAGCACGAGGTGGTCGATCACGCCGTCCGGCTCGTAGACGTTGCCGTCACCGTCGCGGTCGGCCTGGTCCTCGATGTCGTAGTCGGCCCACGGGAAGCTCGGGTCCTTCGCGACGAGCGCGTCGATAGCGTCGACCGCCAGGCGGTCCGCGCCGTCCGGGTTGTCCGGGTGACCGTTCATCGACTGCTCACGGCCGGGGACCCACGCGCCGGTCTCGTCCTGTTCGCAGCGGTTGGCGGCGTACCAGCCCTCCGAGTGCGGCACGGTGATCCACGGGCTGGCCTGCCCGTCCACCGTGTACGCGTTCTTGGACATCTCCAGGTACATGTTGTGCATGGTGCGGCCGGACAGGTCGACACCCTTCCTGCCGTCCGGGCCGCGCAGGTCGGTGCGGACCCGCTCGGTGATGCCCTTCTTGCTGTAGAGCATCTTGTCGTAGTGCGACGGCGAGAAGTCCGGCACCCACATCGAGTTGTTGTCCTCGTGCGGCAGGGTCGCCGGGTTCGGGATGTTGTTGTGCTTCGGGCCGTTCTGCACGGTGCCGAGGACACAGGTCCGGTCCTCGAACACCGTCTTCGGGACCATCACGTCGGTGAAGTCGTCGTTGGCCTTGTCGTTGAACTCCACCAGCAGCGTGAGCAGCTTCGCCGTCTGGGTGGTCGGCGACTTCTTGAACTGCCGGGGGTTCTTGCCCGTCTTGAGCGACCGGGCTTCGTCCTTGGCGAGCTGCCGCGCGGTCACCGGGTTGCCCCGGGCGTGCTTCTGGTCGAACTCGCGCGCGGACTCCACGGCCGGGGTGTAGACGCCACCCTTGCCCTTGACCTCACGGCCGGTGGTGTCCGGCTGCACCTCGGGCTCGGCGTAGTTGATGTAGTGCTCGTCGGCCCCGATCACCGCCCGGGGGGTGGGGGAGGACGACTGGGCCGCCGCACTGCCGGTCACGGTCAGTGACGTGGCCGCGAGGGCGATGGCGGGTAGCGCGACGAGTAGTCGTCGGCGCGCCCCGGACTGCGGTTTGTGGTTCATGCCGCTCCATTTCTCGGGCATGGGGAGGAGGACGCTGGCGTGGCCGACCATCGATGCGATGAGCGTCGAACTCTGCCAACCTGCGTGAACCTAAATCACAACCAGCCGAAAGGACAGGGGTGGTCCGCCTCGTGTGTCCGTTCAGCTTCCCCGGCTCCACCGACCGACCGATGTGACACTGGTCAGGCCGTGCGTGCCGTACCCGTAAGAAAATGACGGAGGGTGGCGGTCCGCACGGACCGCCACCCTCCGGTGTGTACGTCTGCCGTCAGTCCTCGTCGGACTTGGTGCCGCTCATCCCCGAGGAGATCAGGTCCATCACCGACGAGTCCTGCAAGGTGGTGACGTCGCCCAGCGACCGGTTCTCCGCCACGTCCCGCAGCAACCGGCGCATGATCTTGCCGGAGCGGGTCTTCGGCAGCTCCGCCACCAGCATGATCTGCCGGGGCTTGGCGATCGGGCCGAGCGTCTTCGACACGTGGTTGCGCAGGTCGGCGATGAGTTGCTCACCCGCCTCGCCGGCGATGTCCGTGCTGCCGCGCGGGATGGCGAACGCGACGATCGCCTGGCCGGTCGTCGGGTCGGTCGCACCGACCACCGCCGCCTCGGCCACCGACGGGTGCGACACCAACGCCGACTCCACCTCGGTGGTCGAGATGTTGTGCCCGGACACCAGCATCACGTCGTCCACCCGGCCGAGCAGCCAGATGTGCCCGTCGTCGTCCTTCTTCGCCCCGTCACCGGCGAAGTACATGCCCTGGAACCGCGACCAGTACGTGTCGATGAACCGGTCGTCGTCACCCCAGATGGTGCGCAGCATCGATGGCCACGGTTCGCGCAGCACCAGGTAGCCGCCACCACCGTTCGGCACCGACTGGCCCTGGTCGTCCACCACGTCGGCCACGATGCCCGGCAGCGGGGTCATCGCCGAACCCGGCTTGGCAGCGGTCACACCCGGCAGCGGGGAGATCATCATGGCGCCGGTCTCGGTCTGCCACCAGGTGTCCACCACGGGCAGCTCGCCCCGGCCGACGAACTGCCTGTACCACATCCAGGCCTCGGGGTTGATCGGCTCACCGACGCTGCCCAGCAGGCGCAGCGAGGACAGGTCGAAGCCGGCGGGGATGTCCTCGCCCCACTTCATCATCGTGCGGATCAGGGTGGGCGCGGTGTACAGGATGCTCACCCGGTACTTGTCGACGATCTCCCAGAACCGGCCCTTGTGCGGGGTGTCCGGGGTGCCCTCGTACATGACCTGGGTGGCGCCGTTGGAGAGCGGCCCGTACACGATGTAGGAGTGCCCGGTGACCCAGCCGATGTCCGCCGTGCACCAGTAGACGTCCGTCTCCGGCTTCAGGTCGAAGACCGCGTGCGTCGTGTACGACGCCTGGGTGAGGTAGCCGCCGGTGGTGTGCAGGATGCCCTTCGGCCGGGCCGTGGTGCCGCTGGTGTAGAGGATGAACAGCGGGTGCTCGGAGTCGAACGGCTGAGCGGTGTGCTCGGGCGACGCGGTCTCCACCGTCTCGTGCCACCAGTGGTCCTTCTCCGTCCACGCGACGTCCTCGCCGGTGCGGCGGACCACCAGCACGTGCTCCACCGACGGGCTGTTGGCTACCGCCTCGTCCACTGTGGGCTTCAACGCCGACGGCTTGCCCCGCCGGTAACCACCATCCGCGGTGATCACCACCTTGGCGCTGGCGTCCTGGATGCGGTTGCTCAGCGAGTCGGCCGAGAAGCCGCCGAAGACCACGCTGTGCGCCGCGCCGACCCGGGCGCACGCCAACATGGCCACCGCCGCCTCCGGGATCATCGGCAGGTAGATCGCCACCCGGTCGCCGGCGGTCACCCCCAGATCGGTGAGCGCGTTCGCCGCCCGGCAGGTCAGCTCGTGCAGATCGGCGTACGTGAGGGTGCGGGTGTCGCCCGGCTCGCCCTCCCAGTGGATCGCGACCTTGTCGCCCAGCCCCGCCTCGACGTGCCGGTCGAGGCAGTTGTACGCCACGTTGAGCTGCCCGCCCACGAACCACTTGGCGAACGGCGGGTTCGACCAGTCGAGCACCTCGTCCCACTTCTTCGACCAGGCCAGACGGTCGGCCTGCTTCGCCCAGAAGGCGAGCCGGTCGGCCTCGGCCTCGGCGTACGCGTCGACTGTGACGTTGGCGTGCGCGGCGAGTTCGGCCGGCGGGGGGAACTGGCGCGTCTCGTTCAGCAGATTTGCCAATGCCTCGCTCATGCCGTGACTCCTCGTCCTCGGGGTGACCTGGTCCTCGGGGTGACCTGCGTTGGTCCTCGGGGTGACCTGCGTTGGCACGAGGGTAGTCGCGGGACCCTCGACGGGCGACCGCTGCCCGGCACGTCGCGCCGAGCGGCCGTCACCACGCGCCCGACGGCCCGCCCCGGTCTGCGGGCTCGGTGTGCGGGCTCGGTCGGCGCGGAGTCGGTAGGTCGGCCTTGATCAACACGGCTTCATTGAAATCGCGGTGCCGAGGCCGATGGGATGCCCCGAGTTCACCGAACCCGTGTTGATCAAGGCGAGACGTCGGCTCGGGTGGGGTGCTGGCTGAGTGTCGGGGCTGGGCGCCGGGTCTGGTGGGGCGCTCGGGATGGGTGGTCCGGGTCGCGTTGCGGCCGGGTGCGGCCCGACCGGCCGGGCCGGGTCGCTAGCGTGACGGGGTGACCACCGATCCGCTCGCCCCGCTGCTCGCGCTCGCCGACATCGCCACTGCCGTCGAGCAGGCCCGCGAACGGTTCGACCAGGCGCTCGGGCACCGCGCGCTGCGCCGGCACGGTGGCCAGGTCGCGGCCGAGGTCAGCCTGCGCTCCGCAGTGGCCAGCGCCGCCCTCGAAGGGGCCGTGCACGAACGCGAGGCGGTCCGCGCCGGCACGGTCACCGACCCGCTGCTCCAGGGGGCGCTGCGGGTCGCCGGGGCGCTGCCCGGCCTGAGTGAACTCTGGCCGAAGGCCCCCCGGCAGGCTCTCGCGAAGCTGCACGTCCTCGCCGCCCGGGAGTTGGTGCCGGAATCCGAGCTGGGCCGCCCGGTGGCCGATCCCGTGGTCGCCACGCGGCTGGACGGGCTGGCCGGGCTGGTCGCCGGTGGCACGAAGGTGTCGCCGCTGGTGCTGGCTGCCGTCGTACACGGGGAGTTGTTGAACCTGCGTCCGTTCGCCGGGCCGTCCGGCGTGGTGGCCCGGGGGGCCGCCCGGCTGGTGCTGCTCGCCAGCGGCCTCGACCCGCGCGGCCTGCTCGCCGTCGACGTCGGGCACCGCGAGCGGGAACCGGAGTACGTCGGCTCGGCCGGCGCCTTCGCCACCGGCACCCCGGATGGTCTGCGCTCCTGGTTGCGCCACTACATGGCGGCCGTCGAGGTCGGGGCCGACCAGCTCACCGTCATCGGCGACGAGATCCTCGCCGCCGCCTGAGCCGCGATCAGTCCCGTCGGGTCGCCCGGTTGACCTTGGCCTGGAGCGCCCGGCGGGCGATCGGCCCGAGGTCGTCGACGATCTCGATGAGGAGCGCGAGCTGGTCGAGCGCCGCCATCGCCTGGTCGGCGCCCGCCGGGTCCACCCCGTCGTAGAGTTCCAGCCCGATGAACGCGGCCGAGACCGCGCGGGCCAGGCCGGGCACGTCGGCGACCTCGGCGAACGGGGACCCGGCGAGCAGCCTCCGCAGCACCGCCTCGATCTCGTCCACCCACAGTTGCAGCGCCCCCGCGGTGGGGGCCGCCATCCGTTGGTCCGCCTGCGCACCCGCCAACATCTGAGCCAGGAAGGTGACGTTGCCGAGCTGGCGTTCCTCCTCGTGCAACGCCCGCCCGACGGCGAGCAGTTCGCGCAGCGAACCGGCCGAGGCCAGCCGCGTCGACCAGTGCTCGACCCGCTCTGCCGTGCTGACCCGGCAGGCCGCCGAGAGCAGGTCGTCGACAGTGCCGAAGTGGTAGAAGACGAGCGCCTGGTTCACCCCCGCGGCGGCACCGATGGTGCGGGCCGAGACGCCGGCGATGCCGTGCTCGCGGATGGCGGCGATGGCGCCGTCGAGGAGACGCTGCTTGGTGTCGGACATGGCTCTCCTTCCGGACGGGCCGGGTGCGGCGCTGCGATCATCGCATCGGTGACCAGTTGGGCGAGCCAGGTGGCTCCGGGCAGTCGCAGGGTCCAGCCGACCAACGCCCAGCCGAGGTGGACATGTTCGAGCCCGCGGGCGACGGCGGCCACCCCCCGTTCCGTGTGACCGTCGCCGCCCACGTACTCCGCCCGCCACAGCACGTGCTCGTGTTGGCGGGCCGGTCGGATCCGCAGCCCCACCGGATGCCGCCGGGCCAACATCCGCCAGGTGGCCGCGCAGGGCCCGCAGTCGTCGTCCAGCCAGAGCACGGCCGGTGGCCCGGAGGAGTACGGCCGCCATCGAGGCCACCAGTCGCGCACCTGCCGCCGGTAGGACCGCCAGGAGACGCCGTAGCGCACCCGTAGGTCGTGCTGCTCGTGCGGTCCGGCCACGGCTGCTCCGAACGCACACGCCGACACCGCGGCGAGGACCAGGGCGACGCTGCGGGTGGCCGCCGCGGTGAACAGCAGCAACACCACGGCGGAGACCTGCATCGGGTTGGCCAGATAGGCGTACGGGCCGGTGGTGACCAGACGACGCGGCGGGTCCCACGGGTACGGGGTGCCGCCGCCCCGGACGGCGAACTCCGCGACGGCAGCCAGCGCAGGCGTGGCCACCAGCAGGGCGAGCTGCGCGACGACCAGCATCCCGGTGCGGTCCAACTCCGTCAGTTCCGCCCACGACCCGTCGCCGAACTCGAAGGCCAGCGTGGGGACGAACCAGAGCAGTAGGGCGCTGAAGACGCCCACCTGCAGGAACGTACGCGCGCCGAGGTGCCGGCCGTCGGCGCAGAACCGACCGAGCAGTTGGGCGGGCAGGGCCACCGTGAGCAGCCCGACCACCTCCCCGACGAGCCAGTGTGGGCCGAGGCTGACCAGCGGGTGCAGTGCCGGCATGGCCACCGCGTCGACCCAGAGCAGCAGACCCAGCGCGACCGGCAGCGGCAGCACCCGGCGCAGCAGCACCGGCAGCGGACCCCAGAGGGCGGCCCAGCCGATCCACAGGTCCACCGGCATCCCCCGGTACGACCCGTCGACCGGCGCGAAGGCGTACCAGTCGGCCAGGCCGGCGACCTCGTGCAGCGCGGCGATGCCGATCCCGGCGGTCAGGAACGCCAGCAGCGCCGCAGCGCGGACGGCCCGGTCCCGTTCCCGGGCCCCGACGGCGAGCACGGCGAGAAGCGGCAGTGCCAGGCTCAACCAGCGGGCGACCGTCACCGCAGCGCCAACATGTCGAGCAGGTGCCGCATGCCGGCGCCGAGCAGCACTTGCTGCACCGGGCCGAAATACCAGGAGGGGTCCAGTCCCCGCGTGTAGTCGACCCGGACCTGGACCTCGGTGTGCCCCGGGTCGAGCGCCCGCCAGGTCAGCTCCGCGTGCTGCCAGGTGAACCAGCGTGCGGTGATGGAGCTGTCCTCGACGAAGCGGAAGCCCACCCGCCCCGGCGCGACGGTCTCCACCTCGGCGAGCAGATGGCCGCCCGGGCCGTGCGCGCTGCCGTGGTAGCCGAACATCCACCGGTCGCCGACCTCTAGCCCGTCACCACTGACCTGCCCGGGGGTGGGCACTCCGAGGAGCCGCAGCGGCGCGGACCGGACGGCGGTCGGGCGGGGGCCGGTGGAGAGCCGCTCGGCGACCCGCTCGACGGGGAGCCCGACGACCCGGACCACCTCGACCCTCTGCTCCGGGTCGACCCGGGGAGCGATGCCGCTGCCCTCCAGGCCGGGCAGGAGCAGCAGCGGAACGGCGACGATCGCGTACGGCTGGTTGGCCTCCCGCAGGGCGCGGATCAGCGCTGTGGTGCCGTGTGCCACCCCGTAGACCAGTGGGGCGGCCAGGATGACGCAGACCGCGCCCTCGTGCAGTGCCACCGCCGCCAGCAGCAGGGTCACCGTGGTGGCCGCGAAGACCTGGCCGTGGGCCGTCCGGCGGGGGGTGAGCGCGAGCCCGGCCGCCAGGAGCACCGGCAACGCCACGAAGAGCACAGCGCTGTCGGCGCGTCCCTGGCGCACCACCCCGACGAAGAGGACCAGCCCGAAGAGCGCGATCAGGCCGGCCAGGATCCAGTGCGCACTCGTCCGCTGCGGTGTCGACTCATCGTCATTCTCCATCCGAAACCCCCCGTGTTGAGCAGTCGCTTAAACGGAGGGTACGGCTATTTGAGCGACCGCTCAATCCCGTACTCAGGCGGGAGCGAGGACGCTGGTGGCGGTGTGGTTCTGGGCGGCCTTCACCGTCGGCCGGGCTTCGGGTGCTGGCTGGTGCGCCCTGCCGGCCTGGTCGGGCTCAGGCGGTGGTGGCGGCGGCGCGGGTGCGACGGTGCCGGCCGTACCAGGCGATGCCGATGGCCACGCCGACCCCGACGCCGAGCGCGGCCGCGGCCACCGGGACGGCGGGTCGCTCCCGCAGACGACGGCCCAGCGGGATCGGGTGCCGGAACTCCAGCACCGGCCACGCGTTCTCCGAGGCCAGCTTGCGCAACTGCCGGTCCGGGTTGACCACGCTCGGATGGCCGACGCACTCCAGCAGCGGGCGATCGCTGTACGAGTCGGAGTAGGCGTACGAGTCGGCCAGGTCGTAGTCGCGGGCGGCGGCCAACTCGTTGACCGCCTCGACCTTGCTCGGGCCAGCCGCGTAGAACTCGACCTCGCCGCTGTACCGGCCGTCGCGCACCGTCATCCGGGTGGCGATCACGTCGGTCACCCCGAGCAGCTCGCCGATCGGCCGGACCATCTCCTCGCCCGACGCCGACACCAGGACCACGTCCCGCCCCGCCGCCTGGTGCTCCGCGATCAGGACGGCGGCTTCGGCGTACACATAGGGGTTGATCAACTCGTGCAGCGTCTCCGCGACGATCTGGCGGACCTGCTCCACCTGCCAGCCCTTGCAGAGCGCGGCCAGGTAGTCCCGTGTTCGGGCCATGGTCTGCTCGTCGGTGCCGCCCAGCCGGAACATCAGCTGCGCGTACGCCGACTTGACCACGTCACGTCGAGTGATCAGCCCGTCCCGGTAGAACGGCCGACCGAACGCCAGGGCGCTCGACTTGGCGATGACGGTCTTGTCCAGATCGAAGAAAGCGGCACTTCGGCCCACGGCGCGAAAGTCTAGCCGGATGGTCTATCGTCGGCGGGTGCCCGGGGTCAGGCCACCCCTCAGACCTGCGGGCAGGCACCACCACCTCCGCTCCGCGTGACCGTGCTCACACTCTGCGAGGAGATTTTCGCACTGAGTGGAGGCGGCACCACTCGACGTGACGGGCCCGCTCAGGCAGACTTGTCCGCACGACGAGTTTTCACATCTCCGAAAACAGACAAGACCCTCAGCGGTTGCACCCCCCGTGACCGCTGAGTGGTTCGGCTCGACCCCCCCGGAGCCGAACCTTTCGACGACCCCCGTCTCCCCCCGACGGGGGTCGTCCCTTTCTGCTGGAAACGCTCCACCGCTGGTCGCAGGCCGTCCCCGGCCGGTTCGGGCGGCGTTTCTGCGGTTGGAAAGCAGCACCGAGGCAGCGGAACCAGCGGGTGCCTACGGGACGCGGCGGTGGTCGTCCAGGTGTCGCTCAGCTGCGTGCCGAGACGGTCGATGAGCAGACCCGAGACTGGATCTGCTCATCGACCGGTGCGCCTGACCCGACTTCACCACGGATGCGCCGGCTCCTGGACCGTTGTGACCGCCGGTCCGCCAAGGGCCGGGTCCCGTGCGGGCAATGGATCAGGGCCGCTGAAGCTGCAAGTTCGACCGAGGCGTGCGTGGCGGCCGGTCGGACAGCCGGTGTGACTACGCGCCACCTACGCCCGCGACCCGGGAGTGCGGCACGGGATCGCTGCGCCGGACCTGGCCGCCGGCAAGCTGCGCATCCGCGACCGCATCCGCATCCGCATCCGTGGACAGCGGCGCGCGGTTTTCTCATTGCGAAGCGCTAGCAGGAACCGTGCCAATTTACCTTGGTCACGATTACCTGAAGGTAGAAGATGTTGCCGCGCGGGGTGGCGCAGTGCGTGATGACCGTGGAGTCGTCCTGCCACGTGTGGTGGTATTCCAATTCGACGTTCGCGGTCGTGTAGTTGTAGAAGGTTTTCGTCGGGGCGCTGCCGGTCCACGGGCCGGTGGTCACCAGGGACGGGGTCTCCGTGGGGCCAGAATTCACGGGAGCCCAGTTCGGCCAGGCGCAGAAAGTGCCCTGCTGACAGTTGCCGGGCGGCCACGGCTCCTCGTTCGGCCACGGGCCGTCGGCTGACGCTGGCGCGGCGGGGATGGCGGCCAGCAGGCCTGCGGTGGACAGGGCGATGGCGAGGGATTTCAGTCGCACGTTTCTCTCTTTCCCAGAGGAATCGGTCGATGAAAGTTACCACCGGGAAAGTTGAGAGCGCAAGTATCTAATTTACTGGTGTCAAAGCTTGGAACTTTCTGTGATCTCCCTGAAATTGCTGGCCAGTGGCGGTTTCCGTGATTGCCTTTCCGGCGTTGTGGCTGGTCAGGTGGTTTCTGATGAGAGAGCCTGTTGGGCGTCTCAGTGGGTCCACGAAGAAGCGGGACGAGGGCTGGTTCACCAGCCGGTACGCCGCCGAGTGCGCGCGCACTCGGGGGGTCGCTTCTTCCGGGAGCGGCCCCGCTGTTTTCCGGGCAGCGGCAGGAGCTGCGAAGTTGCCCGCGCCCATAGCAGATCAACTGTCTCGACGGGCGTTGTCCACAGCCCACGAAGTTGTCCACAGGCGACGCGATCAGGGCGGCTCGCGGAGCGGTTTCCGAGCAGGGTCGGCGGCATACCAGAGCCCGACCGCTGGAGGCCGCGATGCCACCCCGTACCTCCGTTCCGCCGATCCGTCGGCTTCCGCTGGTCGTCACCGGCGACGACGATCTGCTCGATGATGTGCTCCGGCTCGCCGCAGCAGGCGGGACGGAGGTGGACCTCGCCCGCGATCCGGCGGCCGCCCGCACCCGGTGGCTTCCTGCGCCGCTGGTGTTGCTCGGCGCCGATCAGGCGCAGTCGTGTCTGCGCGCCCGGTTGCCGCAGCGCTCCCGGCTGGTGCTGGTCGGCCGGGCCGGTCAGCTCGATCCGGGCTGGCAGATCGCCGAGCTGATCGGGGCCGAACACGTCGCCATGCTGCCCAACGCGGAGCCGTGGCTGGTGGACCGGTTCGCCGAGCAGGGACCCGGCCGTCCGGACGGCGTCGGGGCTCGAATCGTCGCGGTCTTCGGCGGTCGGGGCGGTGCCGGCGCGAGTGTGCTGGCCGGTGGTCTCGCCGTGACCGCAGCCCGGGCCCGGCTGCGCACTCTGCTGGTCGACGCTGATCCGCTCGGTGGTGGCCTCGACCTCGTGCTGGGCTGGGAGCAGTTGGAAGGGCTGCGGTGGCCGTCCCTCACCGGTGCCGACGGGCGGGTGGATGCCCCGGCGCTCGTGCAGGCTCTGCCCAGCCGAGGTGACCTGGTGGTGCTCTCCTGGGACCGCGGCGAAATGCTGCCGCTGCCGGTGGCAGCGATGGCGGCAACTGTTGATGCCGCCCGTCGTGGGCGGGACTTCGTGGTGGTCGACCTGCCCCGACAGTTGGACGACGCGGCAGTGGTGGCGTTGCAGGCGGCCGACCAGGCGTTCGTCGTCGTCCCGGCCGAGCTGCGTGCCACCGCTGCGGCCGCTCGGGTCGTTGCCGCCGCCGCCCCGCACTGCGCCGCGCTCTCGGTGGTGGTGCGCGGTCCCGCCCCGGGCCGGCTGCGCGCGACCGAGGTGGCACGGGCTCTTGGGCTCCCACTGGCTGGCACGCTGCGCCCCGAGCCGGGGCTCTGCCGCGGGCTGGAACGGGGCGAAGCACCAGCCGCCGCAGGCAAGGGCCCATTGGCCGTGCTCTGCCAACGGATCGTCGCCGACCTCAGCGGTTCGCCGGCGACGGGTGCGGCATGACCGGCCGGCCGGAGGACAGCGGCATCGCCGCCCGGGTGCGCCAGCGCATTGCCTCCGCCACCACCCCGGTCACACCGGCGGCGATCGTCTCGGCGGTACGGGCCGAACCGGCCGCCGCGGTGCTCGGCGACACCGCCGTGCTGCGGATCGCCGACCGGGTGCATGACGACCTCGTCGGCGCGGGGCCGCTGGCCCCGCTACTCGCCGACCCCGAGGTGACCGACGTCCTGGTCAACGGGACCCGAGTATGGGTCGACCGTGGTTCGGGGCTGCAACAGGTCGCGGTCCCGGTGGGCTCGGTGGAGGATGTCCGCCGGTTGGCGCAGCGAATGATCTCCAGCGCCGGTCGGCGGCTTGACGACGGGTCCCCGTACGCGGATGCCCGGCTCCCCGACGGCACTCGACTGCACGCCGTGCTGCCACCGGTGGCGACCGAGGGTCCCTACCTGTCCCTGCGGACCTTCCGGCACCGGCCGTTCACGCTCGACGAGCTGGTGCGCCAGGGCACCGTGCCGCGACCGGTGGCACCGCTGCTCGCCGCCGTCGTGGCGGCCAGGCTGGCGTACCTGGTGACCGGCGGAACCGGGTCAGGCAAGACCACCCTGCTCAACACTTTGCTGGGGATGGTGCCGGCCACCGAGCGGATCGTGCTGGTGGAGGACGCCGCCGAGTTGCGTCCGGGGCATCCGCACGTGGTGGGGCTTCAGGCGCGTACCGCCAATGTGGAGGGATCGGGGGTCGTCAGCCTCGGAGACCTGGTCCGGCAGGCGCTGCGGATGCGCCCGGACCGGCTGGTGGTCGGAGAGTGCCGGGGCGGTGAGGTGGTCGACCTGCTGGCCGCGCTCAACACCGGCCACGACGGGGGCGCTGGCACGCTGCACGCCAACACCCCGTCCGACGTGCCGGCCCGACTGGAGGCGCTGGGCATGCTGGGAGGGCTACCCCGCGCCGCGCTGCACGCCCAGGTCGCCGCTGCGTTGCAGGTGCTGTTCCAGGTGCGACGAGGCGACCAGGGGCGCGTCCTGGAGTCGGTCTGCCTGCTGCTGCCCGAGGGGCCCGATCGGTTGGTGACAGTGGTGCCCGCCTGGGTGCGCGGCGGCGGGCTCGGGCTGGCCGCCCGTGCACTCGGAGCGCTGCTGCGGGCGCGCGGGGTGGCGGTGCCGCCGATTCTGAGCGAGCCGTGGCCCGGATCGGCAGGCCCGGCATGACGGGCGGGGCGCTGCTGGTGGCAGCGCTGCTCCTGGTCGCCGCCGCCCTGGTGGCGTGGCCCGTGCAGACCATCCGGTCCCGCCGGCGTCGTGTGTTGACGCCCGGACAGGGGAGCGCCGGTCCCGATCCGGACGACGCACTGGTGGAGTGGATCCGGGAACTCGGTCGTACGTTGGACGGGCCGGTCGACGAGGCCGGCGACTCGCTGACCTCGGGTCGTCCGGTCGGCATGGCGTACCAGCCGCAACGCGGCACGGGTTCCGGCGCGAGACGGACCGCGCTCGGCTGGCCTGCCCGGGACATCACCGGGAGACCGAGCTGGCCCGGAGCGCCGGGCGGGTCGGTGGGGTCGAAAGGTCCGGCGGGGCCGACGCGCCCGCCGATCCGTCGGGATCCTCGGCGCCCGGCCGGCACCGCAGTGCCGGAGGTCACGACCACCGACGCGGGACGTGGGGGCGGCACGTCGGTGGCCGCGATCGACGGCGTAGGAGTGACAGCGGACCGGTGGGTCGACGCCCCAGGCGCTGCGGCGACCGATGATCGCACCAACGTGGAGGCGGACAGTCGAGGTGACGTGTTCGGCGCCGAGGGGCGCGGCGACGTCGATCGCCGTGACCATGGCGACCCGGCGGAGGTGACGGCCGCCGACCTGGCCGACATGACGGCCGTTGGCCCGAGTGCCGTCGCGGCGGCGCCTGCCGTGCGATCGAGGGCGCGCGTGTTACCGCTGGTCAGCCTCCTGGGAGGCGGTGTAGGTGCGGTGGTCGGCGGTCCGGTGGCCGCGGTCGCGTTGGCCAGCTACGGCACGCTGGCCGTACGGGGTGTGTTGCGCTGGCGGGCGAACCGGCGCACCGAGCGCATCCGACGACGTGGGCTGGACCAACTCTGTGGTCTCGCGGCGGATCTCCGGGCCGGCCTGCCCGTCCCGCACACGCTTGAGGCCGCCGGCGGTCCCGGGCAGTCGGACCGGCTGCGCCAGCTGACCTCAGCGGCGGTGCGACTGGCGGACCGGACCGGCGCACCGCTCGCCGAACTCGTCGAGCGGATCGAGGCGGACGCTCGGGCGACCGACCGAGGTCTGGCCGCCGCAGCCGCACAGGCGGCCGGTGCCCGGGCCACGGCCTGGTTGCTGGCGGCGCTGCCGATCGGCGGGATCGCCCTCGGGTACGGGATAGGTGTCGACCCGGTGGCAGTGCTCCTGCACAGCAGGGTCGGCGGAGCCTGTGCCGTTCTCGCGGTCGCACTCCAGGTCGGGGGTCTCCTCTGGGCGGAACGGCTCGGCTCGGCACCGGGACGGGCCGGATGACCTCCCGGGTCCCGGCGACTCGACGCGGCCCGGCCAGCGGCCGACGGCCGGACGCCATCCGGCTCGCCGCGGCGCTGTCCGGGCTCGCCGTAGCCGTGGTCGTCGGGGGGTGGCTGGGGCTGCTCGGTGCGGTCCCGACCGCATTCCTGCTGGACTTTCTCCTACGCCGGATCGAGCCGCCGGCTGTGCGCAAGCGGCGGGTCCAGGAGGCCGCCGACCTGCCGCTGGCCGCTGATCTGCTGGCTGCGGCGATGCGGGCGGGGGCGCCGGTGGATCGCTCGGTGCTGGCCGTCGCCGAGGCGCTCGACGGACCGCTCGCCGGCCGGTTGGCCCGGGTCGGCCGCACGCTGCTGCTCGGCGGTGGCCCGCCGGAGGCGTGGTCGGCGTTGGACGGGATCCCTGGCGCGGACCGGCTGACGGCGGCGGCCCTGCGCTCAGCCAACAGTGGTGCCGCCCTGGCCGGTGCGTTGACCCGGCTCGCCGACGACCTGCGCGCCGACCGTGCCACCGCCGCCGAGGCGTCGGCACGCCGGGCCGGCGTGCTCATCGTCCTGCCGCTGGGGCTCTGCTTCCTGCCGGCGTTCATTCTCGCCGGCCTGGTGCCGGTGATCGTCGCCGTTCTCGGCGACGTGCTCTGACCCCATCGAGAAAGGGAACAGTCATGCGCAAACTGATCGCCCGCCTGCGCGGCGACGCCGGGATGAACACGGCCGAGTACGCGGTCGGCACCCTTGCGGCGGTCGCCTTCGCCGGAATCCTGTTGAAGGTGCTGACCTCCGGCAACGTCCAGTCGGCGTTGACCGCCGTCATCGACCGGGCGCTGAAGTGACCCGGCGCCGGCAGGCCGGTCGCGGTCCAAGGTCGGGCACCCCTGGGCGGGCAGGTGAGGACGGGCGGAGAGCCCGCTTCGTCGAACGCGCCGCTGGTGGTGACCGTGGGTCGTTCACCGCCGAACTGGCGGCCGGCCTGCCGGCGCTGCTCCTGCTCCTGTTGGCTGGCCTGACCGCGGTCAACGCCGTCACCGTGCAGGCCGGCTGCCTGCACGCGGCCCGGGAGGCGGCGCTGGCCGCCGCCCGTGGCGGGGACGGCAGCGCGGCGGCCGGGCGTGCGGCACCGCCGGGGGCTTCGGTGACGGTGTCCGTCGACGGCAACCGGGTGCAGGCGACGGTACGCGCGCCCGTCCGCACGCTGGGCGGCCGGCTACCACGGGTCACCGTGGTCGCGACCGCCGTCGCAGCCGTGGAACCAGGCGCCGCCGAGGGAGTTTGGTGATGGGTTGGCGAACCCGCATCGGCCACGGACCGGACGCTGAGCGACTCGATGACGGGCTGCCGGACGCGCAGCGTGGTGGTGCAACAGTCCTGCTGCTGGCGATCGGGCTGGTCTTCGTGCTGTTCGGAATGTTCGGCGCTGCCATCGCCGCCGCCGGCATGGCCGGTCAACGGGCGGCGGTGGCGGCCGATCTGGGCGCGCTGGCCGGGGCTGTCCAGGCGCTCGACGGCGACGCGGTGGCCTGCGCATCGGCCGCCGACATCGTCGGCCGCAACGCTGGTCGGCTGGTCGGCTGTCGCCTCGACGGACTCGACGTGCTGGTGACCGTCGAGGTGGCCTTCACGCCACTTCCCGGGCTGACCCGCGCCGTCACCTCGACGGCCCGCGCCGGCCCAGCGCGCGGTTGACGAGGTGAGGCTGGGCGGTGCGTCGACAAGCGCTGTGGAGCTGACGGTTTACGACATCTGCCGACGACCTGCTGGCCGGGATCGGGGCTGAGAGCCGCGTCCCGGCCAGCGGCCGAGGAATGGGTGGCCAGGCGGGCCGGGTGGGTCAGCGGGCCTGGAGCGCGTCGAGGGCGACGGCCATCGCGATGACCAGGCGACGGTCGATCTGCGGGTGCTGCACCTCGACGATGTACTTGTCGCGCAGGCCCCACTTCTTGACCACGGTGAAGACCGGCTGGCCGCCCGCGGTGAAGTCGAAGTGGTACGGCAACCAGGACAGCGAGTCGACGAACCGGCGCAGCAGCGCCACCGGCATGCTGCGCTCCTGGCCCGTCACCTGCGGCAGGCCGTTCTGCTCGACGTGCCAGGTGGAGCGCAGCAGCGACTGGGCGAAGTCCTTGCGGAACAGGCCGATCGGGTTCCCGGCCGCGTCGGTGACGTCGTACGTGGCGCCGAGGTCGATGCGCTGGCGGGCCTTGAAGCCGAGCAGGGGCTGCTGCTTCGAGTCGTCCGTGTAGATCGTCACCTGCTCCTTGAAGGCGAGCCGCTTCTGCTGCGCGAACGCCAGCAGTTCGCCTTCGGTGCCGTCCGGGGAGACTGCCCGGACCTCGTACTGGTTGACCATCATGCGCAGTCGCTGGCGGATGTGGAACTGGTGCTGACCTTGCAAGTTGTCAAGCTGCATCTGATCTCCTCAGGGGGTTCGTGCGCCGGAGTCTCGCACAGCCCGACAACCGTCGCGTTCCCCGCCATCGATGATCACAGGATGCGGGGCGGTCAGGCGACCGCCCCGCATCCCGGTGCCCGTGCCGACCGGGAATGGAGGATCAGCGGCCGTCGGCGGTGGTCGCGGCGCGTAGCGCCCACGTGTTGAGCACCTGGTGGATCACGCGCAGCCGTTCGTTGATCTGCTCCAGGCGTTCCGCCTGAGCCAGGGCGGCCAGCGCGGTTCCGAGCGCGATCTGCTGGTCGAGAGTGAGTTTGTCCTGGTCGATGGTGTAGAGCAGGTCGACGGTCTCAGCGATGGTGTCGGCCACGGCTTCTCCTCGGGCACGGGGGGCGATCAGCAACAAAGGCATCGATGGAAGCGCTCCCACACATTGTGCCCCGCGCCGAGTCGATTCATGCAACCTGCTCACTCGGGCAGGTTCGCCAACACCACGTCGAGCACCCGGATGGCGTCCGGCTTGGAGAGCGGGTTGTTGCCGTTGCCGCACTTCGGCGACTGCACGCAGGACGGGCAGCCGCTCTCGCAGCCGCACTCCGCGATCGCGTCCCGGGTGGCCCGCAGCCACGCCGACGCCGTCCCGTACGCCCGCTCGGCGAACCCGGCGCCACCCGGGTGCCCGTCGTAGACGAAGACGGTCGGCGCCTCGGTGTCCTGGTGCACGGCGGTGGAGAGCCCGCCGATGTCCCACCTGTCGCAGGTGGCCATCAGCGGCAGCAGGCCGATCGCGGCGTGTTCGGCGGCGTGCAGCGCACCGGGCACGTCGGCCGGCTGGACCCCGGCGAGAGTCAACGACTGCGGCGACAGGGTGAACCACACCGCCACCGTGCGCAGCTCCCGGGCGGGCAGGTCCAGTGGCCGGGTGTCGATCACCTCGCCGGTGGCGATCCGCCGCCGCTGGTACGACACGACCTGACTGGTCACGTCCACCTCGCCGAGGAACATGCCGACCGGCCCGGCGTCCACGTAGGAGCGCACCGACACCACGGACAGGTCGGTGACGTCGCGGGCGTGGGTGGACCAGTCCGGCTCCTCGGCGTGCACCAGCGCACAACCGTCGACGAGGTCGAGATCGTCGACCACGTACGAGACGCCCTGGTGCAGATAGACCGCGCCGGAGTGCAGCAGGAAGTGCGAGGAACCACCGTCGACAGTGCCGAGCAGCCGGCCGGTCGACGACTCCACCACGCAGACCGGGGCGCCGCCCTCCCCGCGCAGGTCCACCTCGGGCCGCTCCCGATGCCGCCAGTACCAGCCGGTGGGCCGCTGCCGCAGCGCCCCGGCGGCCACCAGTTGGTCGACGGCCTCCTTCGCCCCGTCACCGAATAGCGCCAGGTCAGCCGGGGTGAGCGGGGCCTCGAACGCGGCGCAGGCTAGCTGCGGTGCCAGCACGTACGGGTTGGCCGGGTCGAGCACCGTCGCCTCCACCGGCGCGCCGAAGATCGCCTCCGGGTGGTGCACCAGGTAGGTGTCCAGTGGGTCGTCCCGGGCCACCAGCACGGCGAGGGCCTCCTGGCCGGAACGCCCGGCGCGGCCCGCCTGCTGCCACAGCGACGCCCGGGTGCCCGGGTAGCCGCAGATCAGCACCGCGTCCAGCCCGACCAGGTCCACGCCCAGCTCCAGCGCGTTGGTCGAGGCCAGGCCGAGCAGGTCGCCGTGCAGCAGCGCCCGTTCCAGTTCGCGCCGCTCCTCGCGCAGGTAACCGCCCCGGTAGGCGGCGACCCGGTCGCCGAGCCCCGGGACCGCGTCGTCCAGCGCCCGGCGCGCGTTGGCCGCCACCACCTCGGCGCCCTTGCGGGAACGGACGAACGCGAGTGTGCGTACCCCCTCGGCGACCGTGTCGGCGAGCAGGTCCGCGGTTTCGCGCAGCGCCGAGCGGCGGACCTGTTGAAGGTCGTCGTGGTCGCCGGTCGACTGCGGTGGCACCGGGGTGGAGGGGCCCGAGTCGGGTGGCAGAAGCGGCGGCTCCCAGAGCGCGAAGGTCACCCCGCCGCGCGGCGACGCGTCCTCGGTGACCGCCGTCACCGGCAGGCCGGTCAGCCGCCCGGCCGCGGTCGACGGGTCACCGGAGGTCGCCGAGGCGAGGACGAAGACCGGGGTGGACCCGAACCGGGCGCACTGCCGCCGCAGCCGCCGCAGCACGTGCGCCACGTGCGAGCCGAACACCCCACGGTAGGTGTGGCACTCGTCGATCACCACGTACGCGAGCCGGCGCAGGAAACCGGACCACTGGGCATGCCCGGGCAGGACGCCGTGGTGCAGCATGTCGGGGTTGGTCAGCACGAACCGGGAGTGCCGGCGGATCCACTCCCGCTCGGCGCGCGGAGTGTCCCCGTCGTAGCAGGCGGGGCGTACCCCCTCCAGTTCCAGCGCGGCGACGGCCCGCAGCTGGTCGGCGGCGAGCGCCTTGGTCGGCGCGAGGTAGAGCACTGTGGCCCGGGGGTCGGCGAGCAGGGTGGCCAGCGCCGGGAGCTGGTACGCCAGTGACTTGCCGGACGCGGTGCCGGTGGCGACCACGACGTGTTCACCCTCGTACGCCAGGGTGGCTGCCTGGGCCTGGTGCTGCCAGGGCGCGCCCACGCCGCGCCGGGCGAACGCGGCGCGCAGCTCCGGCGGGGCCCACGACGGCCACGGCGCGGGCACCCCGGGGCGGGCCGGCACCCGTTCGACGTGGGTGACCGGGTCGGCGGCACCCCGGGCCCGAAGCCGGCGCAGCAGGTCGGCCGGCGTTGGCCCCGGGCTGGGACCAGCGGATACGGTGGCCGCGGACGACGACTCCAGCTCAGGGCGCGACGCGGGATGCGCCGTGCTGAAGTCGTTGGAGGTCACGCCCTGCACTCTCGCACTGGTGTTCGGAGATGAAAAGTCGGACACCGGGGTAAGGGGAAGCCTCCACTGGCGTCCGCAGGCCGCGCAGGCGGTAGTGGTTAGATGCCCACGAGAGTTTACGGCTCTGGCGAGGAGGACCGATGGAGCTGTCGCTGGCGACGCACACCGTGGGCGAGCACACGGTGCTTGAGGTCGGTGGTGAGGTGGACGTCTACACCGCGCCCCGGCTCCGCGAACGACTCCTCGAACTGATCGACGGTGGCGCCCGTCACGTGGTGGTCGACCTCGGTCGGGTGGACTTCCTCGACTCCACCGGGTTGGGCGTGCTGGTCGGCGCGCTCAAGCGGCTGCGCTCGGCCGGCGGTTCGTTCGCCCTGGTCTGCGACAAGGAGCCACTGCTCAAGATCTTCCGCATCACCGCGCTGGACCAGGTCTTCCCGCTGCACCCGACGGTCGACGCGGCGATCAGCGCCGACTCGGCGGGCGCCGGCGCGTGATGGCGACAGTCAAGCTCTCGTTCTCGCCCGCCCCGGTGCACGTGCGCACCGCTCGCCTGGTCGGCGTCGCCGTCGCCCGCCGTGCCGGGGTCCGGGAGGACCTGCTCGACGAGGTGCGCCTGGCCATCGGCGAGGCGTGCACCCGGGCGGTGGCGCTGCACCGGCAGTACGGCCTGGCCGACCCGGTGCTGGTGGAGATGTCCGACGGCGGCTCGTACGCGGTGCGGGTGGTGGACCGGGCGCCGATCGAGGCTGGCATCGGTCTGACCGCGCTGCCGCCGGACGAGCTGGCCAACGAGTCGCTCACCGACGAGGCGCTGACCACCGGCGTGGGCTTTGCGCTGCTCGCCGGCTTCGTGGAGGACCTGCAGGTGCGCCCGGTCGACGAGGGCATCGGCACCGAGGTGCGGATGGTGTGGCCGGTCGGCCACTGACCCCTTCTCGTTCGTAGGCCGCATCCCCAGCAGGGGGTGCGGCCTTCTTGCATGGACCGGGCCCTATATCAGATTTCGTTTCATAACACAGCGACGAAGATCATCGCGACACGGTGGCACCTGCGTGTGACCTCCGACACTGTGGAGGGCTACAGTACCCGGGTTGTCAGCAAGTGACCTATCCCGCAGCCAGCGGGTATGGGTGTTCATCGCTGGTCCGCTGGTGGGTTGGCGCGCGCTTGCGAGTCCGCAATCAGGCGTCGGTCAGTGCGTCTCCACTCACCGGCGCGAGTGTTCGGTAACAGGAGGACACAGATGTCCGAGACCTTGGCCGCCGACGGCGGCGGGCTTTCCCTTACCGGAAGCAATGTCACCTACGTCGTCATCGCCGCGGTAGTCGCGCTGGTGGCGCTCGGTTTCGCTGCCGCCCTGACAAAAACGGTGCTGGCCGCTGGTAAGGGCACCGAGAAAATGCAGGAGATCTCGGGGGCGGTCCAGGAGGGCGCCTCGGCCTACCTGCTCCGGCAATTCCGCACCCTGGCGATCTTCGTCGTCGTCGCCGTCGTGCTGCTCTTCCTGCTGCCGGTGCACGACACCGATGGCAGTGAGCTGGCGGTGAAGATCGGCCGTTCGGCCTTCTTCGTGGTGGGCGCCCTGTTCAGCGCGTTCATCGGTGGCGCCGGCATGTGGCTGGCCACCCGCGCCAACCTGCGCGTGGCCGCCGCCGCGAGGGAGCGAGTAGGTGGCCGCGAGGCGGCCATGAAGATCGCTTTCCGGACCGGCGGCGTCGTCGGCTTCCTCACCGTCGGCCTCGGGCTCTTCGGTGCCGCGCTGGTCGTCCTCGTCTACCGGGGTGACGCGCCGACCGTGCTGGAGGGCTTCGGCTTCGGCGCCGCGCTGCTCGCGATGTTCATGCGGGTCGGCGGCGGCATCTTCACCAAGGCCGCCGACGTCGGCGCCGACCTGGTCGGCAAGGTCGAGCAGGGCATCCCCGAGGATGACCCACGCAACGCCGCCACCATCGCCGACAACGTGGGCGACAACGTCGGTGACTGCGCCGGCATGGCCGCCGACCTGTTCGAGTCGTACGCGGTGACGCTGGTCGCCGCACTGATCCTCGGCCGCGCCGCGTTCGGCGAGGAGGGCCTGGTCTTCCCGCTGATCATCTCCACCATCGGCGTGCTGGTCGCGATCTTCGGGGTCTTCATCACCCGGCTGCGAGCGTCCGACCGCAACGCCCTGACCGCGATCAACCGAGCCTTCTACATCTCGGCGGTGCTCTCCGCGGTGCTGGTGGCGATCGCCGCCTTCGCGTACCTCCCGGCGACCTTCGGCGAGTTCGACGGTGGCCTCACCGAAGCCACCGGCAACCCGCGGTTCGTGGCCATCGGCGCGGTGGTGATCGGTATCGTGCTGGCCGCCGCGATCCAGGCGCTGACCGGCTACTTCACCGAGACCAACCGGCGACCGGTGCAGGACATCGGCAAGAGTTCGCAGACCGGTGCTGCCACCGTCATCCTGGCCGGCATCAGCATCGGCCTGGAGTCGGCCGTCTACTCGGCGCTGCTGATCGGCGCCGGTGTCTTCGGCGCGTTCCTGCTCGGCGGCAGTTCCATCACGCTGTCGCTGTTCGCGGTGGCACTGGCCGGCACCGGCCTGCTCACCACCGTCGGTGTGATCGTCGCGATGGACACCTTCGGGCCGATCTCCGACAACGCCCAGGGCATCGCCGAGATGTCCGGTGACATCGACGAGCACGGCGCCAAGACGCTCACCGAGTTGGACGCGGTCGGCAACACCACCAAGGCGATCACCAAGGGCATCGCGATCGCCACGGCGGTGCTCGCCGCGACCGCGCTGTTCGGCTCTTACACCGACTCGCTCACCAGCGCGTACGCGACGGCTGGCGTGAACGACGTCGGCAACGAGATCCTCAACGCGCTGAACGTGGCGAACCCGCGCAACCTGGTCGGCCTGATCATCGGGGCGGCGGTGGTCTTCCTCTTCTCCGGGCTGGCCATCAACGCGGTGTCCCGCTCGGCCGGCGCCGTGGTCATGGAGGTCCGGCGGCAGTTCCGTGAACTGCCCGGCATCATGGACGGCACCCAGCGTCCGGAGTACGGCAAGGTCGTCGACATCTGCACCCGGGACGCGCAGCGTGAGCTGCTGACCCCCGGCCTGCTCGCCATCCTGGCGCCGATCGCGGTCGGCTTCGGCCTCGGGCCCGGCGCGCTCGCGGCGTACCTGGCCGGTGCGATCGGTGCCGGCACCCTGATGGCGGTGTTCCTGTCCAACTCCGGTGGGGCCTGGGACAACGCCAAGAAGCTGGTCGAGGACGGCGCGTACGGCGGCAAGGGCTCCGAGTCGCACGCCGCGACGGTCATCGGCGACACCGTCGGTGACCCGTTCAAGGACACCGCCGGTCCGGCAATCAACCCGCTGATCAAGGTGATGAACCTGGTCTCGCTGCTGATCGCTCCCGCCGTGGTGGCGTGGAGCGTCGGCGATGAGCGCAACGTCGGCCTGCGGGTCGGCATCGCCCTGGTCGCGACGCTGATCATCGTGGCGTCGGTGGTGTTCAGCAAGCGCAAGGGCATCGCGATGTCCGACTCCGACGCCGACGGCAACACCGGCGCCGGCAGCACCGACCACCGCCCGGAGACGGTCAACGCCTGACCCGTCAACGGCCCAGGGTCCCCGGTCGACGTCCGCGTCGGCCGGGGACCCCGGCCGTCCGGACCGGTGCCACACCTGGCCAAAGGCCGTACGCTGCAACGCATGCGTACGTGCCGGGCGTCTGCCGCCGGAAAGCTCACGGTGGTCCTGGCCACGATCGTCGTCGTGCTCGCCGGTTGCGGCGGGGGTCCCAGCCCGCGGGCCTGGGCGGCCTCGGTCTGCGGCGCGCTCACCCCGTGGCGTTCCGAGATCAGCAAGTTGACCAGCAGCACCGACGAGCAGATGACCGCGCAGACCACGCCGGCGCAGGCCAAGGAGAACCTGGTGCGGCTCTTCGGTGGGGCCGAGAAGGCCAGCGAGACCGCCCGCCGCAAGGTGGAGCAGGCGGGCGTCCCGGAGACCGACAACGGCGAGGCGATCTCCGCCGGTTTCCGCAGCTCACTGGGGAAGATGCGGGACGCCTACGGCCGCGCCCGGGACACCATCGACGGGTTGGGCACCGGCGAGCCGACCGCCTTTTACGACGGCGTGCGGGCCGCGGTGGAGACCCTCAACAAGGAGTACGACGCCAGCGCGCTGGACACCAGCAAGCTCAACTCCGAGGAGTTGAAACAAGCCTTCGACGAGGTGCCGGAGTGTCGCTGAGCGGGCTCGGTGACACCGGGAAGGCAGAGCCGCCCCCGGCGCTGTTTCCCGCGCCCGAGTCGGACGCGCCCGCACCCGCGCGGCGGCGCGGCGGCCAGCCCCAGAATGGTCCACCCCGCAACGGCTCAGCTCAGGGTGACGACGCGGGGCGACAACTTGTCTTCTTCGGCGCGGAGGCGGCCGAGCCGACGGTCGCCGACCTGGCCGGGTTGCTCGCCGGACCGGGCGAGGTGGTCCGGATGGGGGGCACCGCCCGTCTCTCGGTGCAGGTGGACGCCGCGTGGCGGGTGCACGTGCTCGTCGCCGAACTGGCGTCGCGCGGGCTCGCGGCGAGCTGGGAGCCGACCGAGGGCGAGCGACACGCCGTCCGTACGTCGTACACCCGGGTGTTGAAACCGCTCGCGGCTGCGTGGCTGCACAGTTCGGCGAAACGCCCGCCGGCCACCTTCCATCTGACCGGCCGGCGGCTGCGGCTGTGGCTCGCCGCCGCCGGGACGCCGGAGCCTCCGGATGCCTGTCTGCTGCGGCTCGGCGCGAACGACCAGGAGTGCTGGGAGCCGATCGGGGTGGCGCTCGCCGCCGCCGGGCTCGCCGGCACGCTCCTGAGCCCGAACGAGGGTGGCCCCGCCTACCGGATCACCGGCCGCCGCCGGCTCGCCCGGCTGGCCGAGCTGGTCGGCGAGGCCCCCAAAGCGGCACCGCCAGAAGCCTGGCCGTCCTAACCCCGCCCTGCCCCGCCCCGTCGATCTTGGAGTGGTGGTGGTGGACGTACTTCTCGTCCGGGGTTAAAACGCCCACCACAAGTCCATGATCGATGGGGGCGGGGCGTGGGCGGGGCGTGCACTTCCGGTGTCCGGTCCCGGACAGCTGGCGGGTTGATCCAGGCGGAAAACGGGCGGGTCGGACCTCCGCCGTCAGTCCGCCATCGTCACAGTGACCCGCTTCGAGCCCTACCCACGGTGTACGGTGGCGCCGTCCGGCAGTGCCGAACGCGGCGAGGCGGCGTCCACCGCCGCGTTGAAGCGGATTGCGGCCCGCGAAACCCGAAACGCGGGCGGCGCGTTACGTTGGACATCCGGACCGCCGGTGCGACGGCGGGGGTCGAAAGCGGTCGCTGTCCGGGCGCCGGAAGGCCACGAGCAGGAGTGAGGTCGGGGAGAGACGTGCCAAGCGAAGCTGGAACCACCCGTCTGGTCATCGTCGAGTCACCGGCGAAGGCCAAGACGATCTCGGGCTACCTTGGCCCGGGGTACGTCGTGGAGGCCAGCTTCGGTCACGTCCGCGACCTGCCGCGCAACGCCGCCGATGTGCCGGCCAAATACAAGAAGGAGCCCTGGGCCCGTCTCGGGGTGGACGTGGACAACGGCTTCCAGGCGCTCTACGTCGTCTCCGCCGATCGCAGGCAGCAGATCAGCAAGCTGGTGAAGCTGGCCAAGGAAGTCGACGAGATCTTCCTGGCGACGGATGAGGACCGCGAGGGCGAGGCGATCGCCTGGCACCTGGTCGAGACGCTCAAGCCCAAGGTCCCGGTCAAGCGGATGGTCTTCCACGAGATCACCAAGCCGGCGATCCAGGCGGCCGTGGCCAACCCCCGGGAGATCGACCGCGACCTGGTCGACGCCCAGGAGGCCCGGCGGATCCTCGACCGGCTGTACGGCTACGAGGTCTCCCCGGTGCTGTGGAAGAAGGTCATGCCGAGGCTCTCGGCCGGCCGGGTGCAGTCCGTGGCGACCCGCATCGTGGTCGAGCGGGAGCGGCAGCGGATGGCTTTCCGCACCGCCGAATACTGGGACATCCTGGCCACCCTCGCCGTGGCCAACGTCGGCGAGGGCCCGCGCGCCTTCAACGCCACCCTGATTGCGTTGAACGGCGACCGGATCGCCACCGGTAAGGACTTCGAGCCGACCACCGGTCGGGTCCGGGCCGGCGCCGGGGTGGTCCACCTCGACGAGAGTGGTGCCCGGGGTCTCGCGGCCCGACTCGACGGACGGCCGTTCACCGTCACCCGGGTCGAGGAGAAGCCCTACCGTCGCCGCCCGTACGCGCCGTTCATCACCTCGACCCTCCAGCAGGAGGCGGCCCGCAAGCTGCGCCTGTCCTCGCAGCAGACGATGCGCACCGCGCAGCGGCTGTACGAGAACGGCTACATCACCTATATGCGTACCGACTCGGTGAACCTGTCGGAGACCGCCATCTCGGCGGCCCGCCGGCAGATCGTCGAGCTGTACGGCGAGCGCAGTGTGCCGCCGGAGCCGCGTCGCTACACCGGCAAGGTGAAGAACGCGCAGGAGGCACACGAGGCGATCCGCCCGGCGGGGGACAACTTCCGCACCCCGGGTGAGGTGGCCAAGGAGCTGTCGACCGAGGAGTTCAAGCTCTACGAGCTGATCTGGCGGCGGACGATCGCCTCGCAGATGACCGACGCGGTCGGCTCCAGCGTCTCGGTGCGGATCCGGGCGGTCTCCACCTCCCAGGAGGAAGCCGACTTCGGCGCGACCGGCAAGACGATCACGGACCCGGGCTTCCTGCGCGCGTACGTCGAGTCCAGCGACGACGAGAACGCCGAGGCCGAGGACGCCGAGCGCCGGCTGCCGACCCTGGTCAAGGACCAGCCGCTGACCGCCGACGAGCTGGCCGCGCAGGGCCACCACACCCAGCCGCCGTCGCGCTACACCGAAGCGTCGCTGGTCAAGGCCCTGGAAGAGCTGGGCATCGGCCGCCCGTCGACCTACGCGTCGATCATGCAGACGATCCAGGACCGGGGGTACGTCACCAAGCGCGGCCAGGCGATGATCCCGACCTTCCTGGCCTTCGCGGTGATCGGGCTGATGGAGCGGCACTACCCCCGCCTCATCGACTACGACTTCACCGCCACCATGGAAAACGAGCTGGACGAGATCGCCGGCGGTGACCACGCCGCTGTCGACTTCCTCACCGCGTTCTACTTCGGCAGCTCCAACGGTGCCGGCGACCAGGACATCGCCCGCTCCGGTGGGCTCAAGAAGCTGGTCACCGAGAACCTCAGCGACATCGACGCCCGCAGCGTCAACTCCATCCCGCTCTTCACCGACGACGACGGCCGCGAGGTCGTGGTGCGCGTCGGCCGGTACGGGCCGTACCTGCAACGGGAACTGCCCGGCGGCGAGCAGCCGGCACCGGCTGGCGAGGGCGAGGAGGGCGGCTCCCAGGGTGACCGGGCGCCGATCCCGGAGGGCCTGGCCCCGGACGAGCTGACGCCGGAGAAGGTGCACGAGCTGTTCCTCGGCGGCAGCGGCGAGCGCAAGCTCGGCGACGACCCGGCGACCGGCGAGCCGATCGTGCTCAAGTCCGGCCGGTTCGGCCCGTACGTGTCCAGCGGTGAGCGGAAGTCGTCGCTCCTGCGGACGCAGACGCCGGACTCGCTGACCCTGGAGGAGGCGCTCAAGCTGCTCAGCCTTCCCCGGCTGATCGGTGTCGCGCCGGACGGCGTCGAGGTCTTCGCCAACAACGGCCGCTACGGCCCGTACGTCAAGCAGGGTGAGGAGTTCCGTTCGCTGGACTCCGAGGACAAGATGTTCACCGTCACGCTGGACGAGGCGCTGGCTCTGCTGGCCGCCCCGAAGGCACGTGGACGGCGGGCGGCGGCACCGCCACTGCGCGAGATGGGCGTGGACCCGGCGACCGAGAAGCCGATGGTGATCAAGGACGGTCGGTTCGGCCCGTACGTCACCGACGGGGAGTTCAACGCGTCGCTGCGGCGCGGGCAGACTCCCGAGGCGCTGACCATCGAGGAAGCATCCGAGATGCTGGCCGAGAAGCGGGCGAAGGGCCCGGCGCCGAAGAAGAAGGCGGCGGCGAAGAAGGCCCCCGCCAAGAAGGCCACGGCGACGAAGAAGACGGCTGCTGCCAGCAAGTCGACGGCCGCGAAGAAGACCACGACGGCGAAGGCGACGACCACCAAGGCGGCGGCCAAGAAGGCCCCGGCGAAGAAGGCCGCCCCGCGCAAGGCGGCCACCAGCACGGAGTGACCCCGCGCCACGAGATCAGGTGAAACGGCTCCCCGGAAGGGGGGCCGTTTTCCTTTTCCGCTCGACGCCGACGGTCGCCGGGCAACCCTGCCCCGGTGATCGTCACGGTTTCCGGGAACTCGCGGCATCCCGCCCTCGCTGACAGCCCGGTTGCAGGGATCTGGAGTTGATCGCCAACCCCGACCAGCGCGGTGCTTCGCATCACAAGCCGAGGTAACGGCTACTCGTTGAACCGGTACCGTCGTACCGTATAACCATGCCGATCACCCGCAGGAGGCGCGCGGGCGGAGAGAAGCGGACCGCCGTTCTCGACGCCGTGGCAGCCGTGCTCGCTGCCCGTGGATACGAGAACACGCGGTTCGCGGACGTGTCGGCGGCCGGCGGGGTCGCGATCAGCACCCTTCAGACCTACTTCGGTTCGCGCGAGGACATGGTCATCGAGGCCATGCAGGTGTTCACCGACCGGGAGGTGGATGCCCTGAAAGAGGTGTCCGCCGCCGAAGCCGACCCGTGGCGACGGCTGGTCGCGCTGGTGGACCGGAGTCTGCACAACTCGGAGAGCACCAGACAGGTTCTGGTCGAATTCTGGCGATCCGCGATGCGCGACGACGAACTCCGCGCCTACAGCGCCAAAGTGCAGGCGCGTTACCGGGCGCCTTTCCTTGCCGCCGTGCGCGAGGGCGCCGAGCGGGGTGCGTTCACGCCGACCCACGATGCCGAGGCGGTGACGGATCTCCTGCTCTCGGCCCTGGCCGGTCTGATCATCTTTCGCGCCCAGCGTGATCCCACGCCGCCACCCGCGGAATTCCGCGACGTCCTGCTGACCCAGCTCGGGCTGATGCTGGGCGTTCAGGCCTCCACAGAGCCCCACAGTCGAACGGATTGAGGAACGATGACCACCGTCGAGATCACCCGTTTCCGGGCGCCCGCAGAGCACGCTGACGCGCTGCTGGCCGCGCGGCCGGCGATGCTGCGCGACTTCGAGACCGACCGTGCCGGCTTCCTCGGCGCGCGACTGATCCGGCTGACGCACGACGAGTGGCTGGACATCGTCTTCTGGGCATCGCCCCAGGACTTCGCCGAGTCTCGGCGTCGTGGTGGGGACCGGCCCGGCATCCAGGCGTTCTTCGCGCTGATCGACGCGGTGATCAGCACCGAGGAGGGCACCACGACCGACGCGGTGGGCGGGTGATGCAACGGTGCGAGCGGTGGATGGAATGCCCATGATCTGGACAGCCGGCTTCCGTACCGCGGTGATCAGCCCTCACGAACAGCTCCAGTTCAGCGAACCCCGTGGCTTCGCCGACCAGACCGTTCGTCAGGTGCTGCACCTGGCCGGCGGCGGAGCAGCGGTCCGCGTACGGCTGACGAACCGCTTCGGTCACACCCCGATGACGGTCGGAGCGGCGGCGGTGGCCGTCGGTCACCAGCAGGCCGCGCTCACCTTCGGCGGCGCCGAGCGCTGCGTCATCCCCGCGGGCGAAGAGGTCGCCTCGGACCCGGTCGACCTCCCCGTCACGGCCGGTGCGGATCTGGTCCTGTGCCTCTACTTCCCCGAGAAGACCGGGCTGGTCACCCACTCCCACAAACCAGCGGAAGTCGCTCGCATCGCCGACGGCAACCGGGTCACCTCTCCCGGGCTCGCCTGGACCGGGCAGGTCGAGGCCAGGTTCGCGGTCACCGGTGTCGACGTGCTCGCCGCACCGGACACCACTGTCGCGGTGGCCTTCGGCGACTCCTGGTTCGAGGGGGTCGGCACCACGACCAGCGCCAACCATCGCTCTGTCGACTTTCTCAACCGGCGGCTCAAGCGCGGCTGGGTCGTCAACCAGGGCATCGCCGGGAACCGCCTGCTGCGTCACGGTGTCGGCGAACACGCGCTGGCACGCTTCGACCGGGACGTCCTCTCGATACCGGCGCTGACCCACGTCCTGGTCCACTTCGGAATCAACGACCTGGGTCTTCCCGGCATGTTGGGCGAACCTCCCGTCACCGCCGACGACCTGGTCGAGGGCTTCCGCGCTCTGGCCGACCGTGCCCACAGCGCCGGCCTGAGGATTCTCGCCGCCACCATCGGTCCGTTCGCGGGTGCCGGCCCCGAGATCAGCACGCCGCAGGGTCTCGCCGTCCGACGCGAGGTGAACGAGTGGATCCGCACGACGGGCACCTTCGACGCCGTCTTCGACGTGGCGCTTGCCGTCGCGGACCCGGACGCCCCCGACCACATCCACCCCGCGCTGGACAGCGGCGACGGCATGCACCTGAACGACAAGGGCGCCGAGGCCATGGCCGCCGCCGTCAACCTGGACGACCTCGCGCTCTAGCGTCCACCGGGTCCGTCAGACTCCGAGGACGTGGGTCAGGTGCGGGTTGGTGAAGACCCGGTGCGGGTCCAGCCGGTCGCGGACGGCCTGGAAATCCGCGAAGCGGGGGTACGCGTCGGCCAGCGAGGCGGCGTCGCGGTAGTGCAGCTTGCCCCAGTGCGGACGACCGCCCAGCTCGGCGGCCACCTTCTCGAAGGCCTGGAAGTACGGCTCGTACGGCATGCCGACGTACTGGTGCACGGCGATGTAGGCGTTGTCCCGCCCGTAGCCGTGGGAGAGCCAGATGTCGTCGGCGGCGGTGAATCGCACCTCCACCGGGAAGAGCACCTTGAACGGCAGCCCGTCCACGATCCGCCGGAGGGCGGCGAGCGCCTCGGGCAGTGCCTCGCGGGGCAGGCTGTATTCCATCTCCACGAAGCGGACCCGGCGCGGGGTGCAGAACACCCGGTCGGAGCGGCCGGTGTAGTGGCGTTCGGTCAGGGCGCGGGCGGAGACCGCGCTGATTCCCGGTGCCAGCGCGGGCATGGCCCGGCCGAGCCGGCAGGCGCCCGCGAAGACGGTGTTGGACAGGAAGTCGTCGTCCAACCAGCCGCGCCAGCGGGGCAGTGGTCGGTCGTTGGCGGGGACCCGGTCGTTGGTCTTGACCTGCACCCGGGAGGTGTAGGGGAACCAGTAGAACTCGACGTGGTCGTGCCCGCCGATCAGGGTGGGCAGGTCGCCGAGCACGTCGGCCATCTCGGCCGGGCGTTCGTGGGCGTGCAGGACGAAGGCGTCCACGCAGCGCAGGGTGACCTCGACCAGGACGCCGAGCGCGCCGAGTGACACCCGTGCGGCGGCGAGGACGTCGGGGTTCTCGTCGGCGGAGCAGCGCAGCACCTCGCCGGTGCCGGTGACCAGGGTGATCGCCTCGACGAAGGTGGACAGGCACCCGTAGCCGGCGCCGGTGCCGTGGGTGCCCGTGGAGATCGCCCCGGCAACGGTCTGGGCGTCGATGTCCCCGAGGTTGGGCAGCGCGAGGCCGTGCCGGGCGAGCAGGCCGTTGAGCGCGTGCAGAGTCATTCCGGCCGGTACGGTGACCAGTCGGTGGGCGACGTCGACGCTGACGGTGCTGTCCAGCTCGGACAGTTCCATCCGTCGGTCGTCGGCGAGCGCGACCGCGGTGAACGAGTGACCGCTGCCGGTGACCCGGATCCGACCGCCGTCGGCCGCGACCGATCGGACAGCTTCCGCGACCTCGGTCGGCGAGCCTGGGCGCAGGATGGCGGTGGCGCTGCCACGCTGGTTGCCGGCCCAGTTGGACCATTTGGCGGTGAGCGATGCGGTGCCTACCATGCGCGCTCCTCATTCATGAATATGAACTGACTTCATATCAGGAACGTTCTAGCTGGTAAATACCGCAATTGCGATCCGCTCGTTGTACCGGTAGTCACGGACTCGTGACGTGGAGATATGTTCATCCGTCGAAGGGGGGTGGCGCCGAGTGTCCACACCAGCCGCCACGACCGGGCCGCTGCGCCGCGTACCGGTGCAGGGTCGAAGTGTCGCGCGGGTACAGCGCATGTTGGATGCCTGCGCCGAACTCGTCGACGAGGTGGGGTACGAGGGGCTGACCACGACCCTGCTCGCCGAACGAGCCGAAGTGGCGATCGGGTCGGTTTACCAGTTCTTCCCGGACAAACGGGCGATCGTGCAGGCGTTGACCCTGCGCACCATGGAGTCCTACCTCCAGCGCCTCGACGAGCGGTTCGCCTCGGACGAGATGACCCACTGGTGGGACGGCGTCGACGCGGGCATCGACGAGTACATCTCGATGCACCGCACCGTGCCCGGCTTCCGTACCCTGCACTTCGGCGACGTGGTCGACCTGCACCTGCTCGACGAGCAGCGGGACAACAACGGCGTGATCGCCGACCAGTTGGCCCGGGTGCTCACCGAACGTTTCGGGCTCACCGACGTACCGAAGCTGCGCTTCGTCCTGGAGATCGCGGTCGAGGCCGCGGACGCGCTGATCAAGCTCGCGTTCCGGCGCAGGTCCGACGGCGACGAGCGGGTGCTGCTCGAGGCGAAGGCCCTGATCCGGGAGTACCTGCATCGCCAGGTCGACGGCCCGGACAGCGGTCGGGTCGCCGCCGAGCAACCAGTCGAGGTGGCTCAGCCCGCCTGACTCGTGTCGGCCGGCCCGGGGCGGGCGGCAGGTCAGAGGAACGCCTGCCCCTCACCCCGGTAGGTCGGGACGGTCGCCACCACCGCGTCCCCCTCGACCAGGTGCAGCTCGTTGACCCGTTCACACAGCTCACCAGCCTTGGCGTGCCGGAACCACACCCGGTCGCCGACCTGGAGGGTGGCCGCGGCCGCGCCGGACAACGGGGTCTGCACCTCGCCGGCGCCCTCGCTGCCGACCAGCTTGAGCCCGGCCGGCAGCCACGGTCGGGGCAACCGGCTGTCGGCGGCCGGGCCGGAGGCGATCCAGCCGCCGCCGAGCACCGTCGCCAACTCGGGCGTCGGCCGGCGGACCACCGCGCAGGCGAAGAACGCCGCCGGGGTGGGCCGCCAGGCGCGGTATGCGTCGAACAGCGTCGGCCCGTACAGGCCCGATCCCGCGGTGACCTCGGTGACCGCGGGATCGGCGCTGGTCGCCGCCACGCTGCCGGTGCCGCCGCCGTTGACGAACTCCAGGTCGGCGTGCTCGCGTACCGCGGCCACCGCCGCACCCCGGCGGGCCAGCAACTCGCGGTACGACCCGCGCTGGGCCAGCCTGATCGCGCCCGCCAGCAGCGTCTGCCCCGGCGGCGCGTCACCCAGGCCGGCGATCTGCGCCTCGTACGACATGAGCCCGACCAGCCGGAAGCCCGGGCGCCCGGCGACGGTGGCGGCGAGCGCGGCGGCCGCCCGTGCGCTGTGCACCGGTGAGCGGCGGACGCCGACGTGCACCCGCCCGCGCATCGGCCGCCAGGAGGCGTCCAGATCCAGGCAGAGCCGCAGCTCGGCGCGCTGCCCGGGGTCGCGCACGTCGTCGATCAGGTCGAGCTGCCCGGTGCCGTCGATCATCAGGGTGATCGCGGCGGCCAGAGCCGGGTCGGCGGCCAGCTCGGCGAGTGCCGCCCGGTCCACGCTCGGGTACGCGACCAGCACGTCGTCGCTGACACCGGCACGGACCAGCCAGATCGCCTCGGGGAGGGTGAACGCCATCACTCCCCGCCAGCCGGGTCGGGCGAGCGCCCGGTTGATCAACTCTCGGGAGCGGACCGACTTGCTCGCCAGCCGGACCGGTTTGCCGGCGGCGCGGTCGGCCAGGGCGGCCGAGTTGGCGTCGAAGGCAGTGAGATCGACCACCGCGTACGGCGGGTCGAGGTGTGCGGTCGCCCGATCCAGGCGCTCGCGAAGTTTGTCGCTTTCGATGGCCACGTATGCACGCTAACTGTCCGACGAAGAATGCGAAATACCCTCGCGTACGTCCGGGCTGCGGCCGGTACCTCCGGCGGCCTAGGCTCAGCGAGCAGGAGAATGTCGCCCGTGGGGTGGCCCCCCACCGGGTCTAGAGTGTTCCACCGGAGGTGCCCAGCGATGGGCCGGCACGTGGAGGTACGGCCATCGAAAGCCAGAACAGCGGCGAGTCGCCCGGCGTGTCGCGCTCGGGCGACCAGTCGGGCAACGCCGCCAAACAGCCCAACGGCGGTCAGGTTGATCCGTCCGGTTATGCCGCGATCCGCTCCGTGCTGCGCATCCGGCCGTTCCGGCGGCTCTGGATCGTGCTCGGCGCGGCCTCCTTCGGTGACTGGCTCGGCCTGCTGGCCACCGCCCTCTTCGCCGCCTCGCAGGTGCAGGGCAGCACCGCCCAGGGCGCCGCGTTCGGCGGGGTCACCGCGATCCGGCTGCTGCCCGCGCTGGTGCTCGGCCCGGTGGCCGGCGTCTTCGCCGACCGGTTCGACCGGCGCTGGACGATGGTCATCTGTGACCTGCTGCGCTTCGTGCTCTTCGCCTCCATTCCGCTCTACGCCCTCTCCGGCGCCCCGGGCGGCCTGGTGGTCGGCTGGGCGCTGATCGCCACCTTCCTGATCGAGTCGCTCACCCTGCTCTGGATTCCGGCCAAGGAGGCCGCGGTCCCCAACCTGATCCCGCGGTCCCGGCTGGAGGCGGCCAACCAGCTCACCCTGATCACCACGTACGGCCTCACCCCGATCGCCGCCGCCATCGGCCTGGCCGTGCTCGACCGTGGCGTCCGTGGTGCCGTCGGCGGCGACCTGCCCTCCTGGGCCGAGCCGGCCCAGCTCGCGCTCTGGATCAACTCCTTCTCCCGGCTCGCCACCGCACTGGTGGTGGCATTCGGGATCAAGGAGATCAGCGAGGCTCAGCGCGGTGAGGCCGAGCGTTCCGAGCAGAGCATGTTCCGGCAGTTCTCCGAGGGCTGGAAGTACATCGGCGAGACCCCGCTCGTCCGTGGCCTGGTGCTGGGCATCTTCGGCGCGTTCGCCGGTGGCGGCATCGTGGTCGGCACGGCCAAGTTCTTCGCCAACTCGCTGGGCGCTGGCGACGCCGCGTTCTCGCTGCTCTTCGGCGCTATCTTCTTCGGTCTGGCGCTCGGCATCGGGCTCGGCCCGATGGTCGTCAAGGAGATGTCCCGGCGCCGCTGGTTCGGCATGAGCATCGTGCTGGCCAGCGCCGCGGTGATGACCCTCGCCTTCGCCATCCACCTGTCCATGGCGATCGTCGGCGCGGTGCTGGTCGGCGCCGGCGCCGGCATGGCCTTCCTGGCCGGCACCACGCTGCTGGGCGGCGAGGTGGCCGACGAGGTGCGCGGCCGGGTCTTCGCGGTGGTGCAGATTGGCACCCGGCTGGTGCTGATCCTGGCCATCGGGCTGAGCAGCGTGCTGGTCGGCGTCGGCGGCTCCCGCAAGCTGACCATCGCCGACCTCGGCATCTCCGTGTCCTCCACCCGACTGCTGCTGCTCGCCGCCGGTGCCGCCGGCATCTTCGCCGGGATCAGCGCCTTCGGCCAGATGGACGACAAGAAGGGCGTGCCGGTCCTCGCCGACCTCTGGGGATCCATCCGGGGCCGTCCGCTGATGCCGGCCGAGCCGTTCGTCTCCGCCGGGCTCTTCGTGGTCTTCGAGGGTGGCGAGGGCGCGGGCAAGTCCACCCAGCTCACCGCGCTCGCCGAGCGGCTGCGCGGCCACGGACGCGAGGTCGTGGTCACCCGCGAGCCGGGTGCGACCGGCGTCGGCCGACGGATCCGGTCTCTCGTGCTGGACACCTCGGGCGACGACGCGCCGTCACCGCGCGCCGAGGCGCTGCTCTACGCCGCCGACCGGGCACACCACGTGGCCACCGTCGTCCGGCCCGCCCTGGTCCGGGGTGGCGTGGTGATCAGCGACCGGTACGTCGACTCGTCCCTGGCGTACCAGGGCGCGGGGCGGACACTCCCGGTCGACGAGGTGTCCTGGCTTTCCTCGTGGGCCACCGGTGGGCTCAAGCCCGACCTGGTGGTGCTGCTGGACGTCGAGCCGAAGACCGGCCTGTCCCGGGTGGCCTCACGCAACACCGGCACCGACCGGCTGGAGGCCGAGTCGGTCGCCTTCCACGAGCGGGTCCGGTACGCGTTCCTGGACCTCGCCGCCGCCGACCCGAAGCGCTACCTGGTGCTCGACGCGTCCCGGTCGGTCGAGGAGATCAACCGGCAGGTGGTCCGCCGTGTCGAGGAGATGCTCGGCAAGCCGGGTGGCATCGTGCACCCCCGGCCGGCGCAGGGCCCGGACACGTCGGTGCAGCCTGAGTTATCCGACGCGGAGCTGGTGACGATGGAGCACAAGACCTGATGCCGGACGTCTTCGCCGACCTGGTTGGCCAGGACGAGGCGGTCACCGAGCTGCGCCGGGCCGCCGCCGCGGCGGCCGCCGTGCTGCGCGCGGGTGCGGTCGACCGGGCACCGGCGCTGGTCGCCGCAGGCCCGGCCAGCGCTGCCGAGCCCGCGAGCGCGCCCGCCGGGGTGGACCCGTCCACCGGGATGACGCACGCCTGGATCTTCACCGGCCCGCCGGGCTCCGGTCGCTCGGTCGCCGCCCGGGCGTTCGCCGCCGCACTCCAGTGCGTGCACGGCACCGGCTGCGGCGAGTGCCCCGGCTGCCGCACCACGATGGGCGGCACGCACGCCGACGTTCGACTGGTGGTGCCGGAGGGGCTCTCCATCGGCGTCGGTGAGATGCGCGCGCTGGTGCTCCGCGCGGCCAGCACCCCGTCCGGCGGGCGCTGGCAGGTGGTGGTCATCGAGGACGCCGACCGGCTCACCGAGGCCGCCGGCAACGCGCTGCTCAAGGCGATCGAGGAGCCTCCGCCGCGTACGGTCTTCCTGCTCTGCGCCCCGTCCACCCACCCGGACGACATCTCGGTGACCATCCGGTCGCGCTGTCGGGTCGTACCCCTGCGGCAGCCGCCGGCCACCGCGGTGGCCGAGGTGCTGGTCCGTCGGGACGGCATCGCGCCCGACGTGGCGCAGTGGGCAGCGGCGGCCGCGCAGGGGCACGTGGGCCGGGCCCGCCGCCTGGCCCGCGACCCGGAGGCCCGCAAGCGGCGCGAGGCGGTGCTCGCGGTGCCGCGCCGGCTGACCGGTGTCGGCGCGGCGTTCGACGCGGCGTCCGCGCTGATCGAGGCAGCCGAGGCGGAGGCCGAGGCCTCGGTCACCGAATCCGACACGACCGAACGGGCGGCGCTGGAGACCGCGCTCGGCGCGGGCGGCACCGGGCGGGGCGCGTCCGGCGCGATCCGGGGTGCCGCCGGCCAGCTCAAGGAGCTGGAGAAGCGGCAGAAGTCGCGGGCCACCCGGGCCCAGCGGGACGCCCTGGACCGGGCGCTGGTCGACCTGGCGGGCTTCTATCGGGACGCGCTCACCATGGCGCTGCGCGCGCCCGTCGCCCCGGTGCACACCGACACCGCCGCGCTGGCCGGCGCTGGCGCTCAGAAGTGGGACGCCGAGGGGTCGCTGCGGCGGTTGGAGGCCGTGCTCGCCTGCCGAGCGGCGATCGAGGCGAACGTCAAACCGCGGATCGCGGTCGAGGCGATGATGCTCGCCCTCTGGAAGGGCTGACCCGCACCCTCGGAGGCCCTGGTCCCGCTCGCCGGACTGGTCATCCACAGGCATCGACACACGCAATTGCTGTGCGGTACGGTCCGGTGTGCCGTGGTGACGGTGGCAGCACGCTGAGTGAGGGATCACCGGGAGGAGTCGGCCGATGCCGCGGGGGGAGATCGACGAAGCCTGGATCGAGGAGGCGGTGCGGCGCTACCGCCGGATCGAGTCGCTCCAGGCCGAGTTCGACCAGGCGGTGTCCACCGTCGAGGTGACCGTCCGGTCGCCGGACGGTCTGGTCGAGGTGGTGGTCACCGCCGGTGGGCGGATCACCGACGTCCGCTTCCTCGGGCCGCTGCACACCCGCAGCCCTCGGGATGTGGCCGGCTCCGTGCAGGCCGCGGTCACCGCGGCGGCCGATGCCGCCGAGTGGGCCCGGGAAAAGCTGCACAACGAGACGTTCGCCGCCTACCGACCGCTCGCGGGAGCCTGAGATGGACACACTGCGCGCGCTCTCCGCCCGGCTGGACGAGGCGAGCGCCACGCTCACCGCTGTTTCGCACACCGTCACCGCCACCGACCCGGCCCAGGCCGCGTTCGGCACCGACGCCCCGGGTCGCCCCGGCGAGATCGGTCGTGCGCTGCACCGGCAGTGGACCACCGCCACCGACGACCGGGCCCGCGAGGCCCGCGCCGCCGCCGGTCGACTGTCCGCCGCCGCCGCGGCGGTGCGGGAGGCGGCCGACCGCTATGCCGAAGTCGACCGGGCGGCCCGCCGCCGGCTCGTCGGGGAGCCCTGATGGACGCGCTGGACCGGCTCGCCGAGCCCGGCCTCGACCTGCTGCGCCGGGTGGACGCGCTGATCGCCGCGGGTGTCCCCGAGGGGCACCGGGTCTGGCCGCTGCTGCGCCGGATGCAGGTGCTGCCGGGCGACGCCGTCCGCGGCTTCCTCGACCTTCACCCCGCGCCGCTCGCCGGCGCCGGGCACGCGGTGCGCCGGCTGGTCCGGGGGTACGACGACGTCTCCGCCGCGCTCACCGACGGGCTGCTCTGGTCCGGTCCGGCCGCCACCGCGTACGGGCAGCAGCGGGCGGCGCTGCTGCGTCACCTCGACGAGGGGCCGGACAGCCTGGTCGGGCGACTCGAGTCCACGGCCGGCTACGCCGACGCGCTAGCCGACTGGGTGGAGGGGAGCCGTCTCGCGCTGGCCCGGACGCTGGCCGACGTGCTCCGCTCGGCCGAGGCGGTCGCCGTGGTCTCCGCCACCGCCGCCGGTGTGTCGACGCGCCCCGGGCCGATCGGGCCCGGTGTGGCCGACGCTGCCGAGATCGGCGCGCGGGTGCTGGCGGTGCTGTGCGTCGCGTACGACGGGGCGGAGACGCTGCTGCGTCAGTGGGCGCCGAGTCTCGCCGAGGCGGCGTGGCGGCCGCCGGTGGACGGGCGACCCCGTTACGACCAGCCCACCCGGGTCGGCTGGTAGCCAGATCCCCCGGCGGGGGGTCACCAGGTCCCGGACAGGCCACGGCGTCGCTCGTGGGCGCCTGACCTGAGCCGGCCCCACGGCGACGCCGTGGTCTTCCCCCTGCACCCCCCGCAGGTATGCCTCCACTCAACGCCTCCGGGGTGCGTCTTGTCTCGTGCCCGGGCCCGGAATCAACCGTCCGGTCGAGGAGCAACGGCACGACGGGCCGCCCGGCAATAGGTCAAGTCGACGGTCGTGAATGGCAGCGGGGCGTAGTCGTCCGGCGACGGCCGACGTGCCCCTCGGCCCGGGGCCGTCGTAGGGTGGGGGTATGGGCATGCTCTGCGCGGTCAGTTTCAACCGGTACGGGCGCCTCTACTACCTCGACCCGGGCGAGTTGCGCCCACAGGTGGGCGACAAGGTGCTGGTGCCCACCGACGACGGGCCCGAGGTGGCGGAGTGCGTGTGGGCCGCCCAGTGGGTCACCGAGGAGACCGACGGCTTCCCCCGCCTGGTGGGCCTGGCCGTCGACGACGACCTGCGCCGGGACGAGGCGCTGCGTCGCCGCAAGGCCGAGGCCAAGGTCGCCGCGAAACGGCTGATCCGCTCGCACGGCCTGCCGATGAAGGTGGTGGCCGTCGACCACGTGCTCGGCTCCGCCGAGGGTGGCGGCGAGCGCAGCACCGTCTACTTCACCGCGCCGCACCGGGTGGACTTCCGCTCCCTGGTCCGTGACCTCGGCGCCACCCTGCACTGTCGGGTCGAGCTGCGTCAGCTCTCCGCCCGCGACTCGGCGCGGGTGCAGGGCGGCATCGGCTCCTGCGGTCGGGACCTGTGCTGCGCCACGTTCCTCACCGACTTCGAGCCGGTGACCATCCGGATGGCGAAGGACCAGGACCTGCCGCTGAACCCGCTGCGCATCTCCGGGGCGTGCGGCCGGTTGATGTGCTGCCTGAAGTACGAACATCCGCTCTACCAGCGTTTTCAGGAGACCGCCCCGGCGGTCGGCAGCCGGGTCTCCACACCCGAGGGCGACGGCCGGGTGGTCGGCCACAGCGTTCCGCGCGACGCGGTGACGGTCCGGCTGGACGCCGACGGCTCCCGCTCCATGTGCTCCCGCGCCTCCGTCTGCGGCTCTCGCCAGGCCCACGACCAGCACTACACCCCCTGACCCTGTCCCCACCCCACCCCTGTCCCCGTTGATCATGAAGTTATTGCCAACCAGACCGGCGTGTCGGGGCAACAACTTCATGGTCAACGGAAGGAGAGGGGAGGGGGTGGGGTGCGGTTAGTGCAGGACTGTGGGGGGTTCCGGTAGGCGGGGGATCAGGCGGGTTTTCGGGGTCAGCCAGCTCTGGGTGGGGGACTGGTCGGGGTTCACCTGCCAGTCACGGGAGACCCGGTCCACCGCGATCGGATAGATCGTCAGCGTGCCGTCCGGGTCGATGCGCATCCGCAGGAACACCTTGGAGTCCTCGATGCCCTGCCCGGCGAAGAGTTCGTTGACGTTCACCCCGAACGACCCAGCCACCAACAGGTACGCCGCCACCAGCTGACTGGCCACCAGGCCGATCACCGGGCCGTAGAGAACTGCCGCGGCGACCGCCGGCAGCGGCCACGGCCAGTCGTAGAACGGCAGCGCCAACCACGCCCAGGTGCCGGCCGCCGCCAGGGCCACATGCGCCACGCCGTGACTGACACCGAGGATGCCGTGCCGTGCGTGGCGTTTGCCGCTCGCGCTGGGCGGCTTGGCGAACAGAATCGCCGCCAGCACCGTCACGAGCACCATCAACACCAGCGGAACGCTGAACAGCCGCTGATTGGTGCTGTCGGCCCAGTTCGCGGTGGCACCCGCCATGGCCAGCATGAGCAGGGTGTGCAGGGTCCCGAGCAGAGTAGTGAAGCCGGGATTGCGGAACGGCAACCGGGTGAAGATGCCCCAGCCGTAGCGCCGGGAGCGGGCCGCGTCCGGGTAGCGGGCCACCAGGTCGTACGGCTGGGCAGAGCTGGCCCGGCGGGCCAGCGTGTCCCGCGGTGGGACCTCGATGCGCTCGGGCAGCTTGTGCGTGGGGTAGAGATACGCCCCGCCGCCGCCGCACGTGATCAGTTGCCGGTCCGGCCCGGAATAGCGGGCGTAGTGGTGCAGGTCGCCGGAGAGCAGCAGCCGCACCCGTGCCCCGGTCGGGTCGATGATCGTCCGGATGAAGTAGTCGATCGAGTCGTACGCCGTGGGGTTGTCGGCCGCCTTGACCCAGGTCGGCGCCGGCGCCGCGATGACCACCTTCGACTCCGGGCCGAGCTGCCGGGCGACCTCGTCGAAGTAGGCCAACTGCGGGTCGTCGAGGTACGAGCCGGACTGGTCGTCCACGCCGAGAAGCCACCAGCCGGCGGGCAACTCCACCGCGAAGTACGACCGTGACTGCCCGGTGCGCCACCCGGCGAAGTTCCGGTCCCGGGAGCGGACGAACAGGCGCAGGAAAGCGGTCAGTCCGTCGTACCAGTCGTGGTTGCCCGGCACCGCGAAGAGCGTGGGCTTCTCGGGCGGTGCCACCGGCAGCGCGGCCTGGTACGGGCCCTTGCATCGGTCCTCGTACGAGGCGTAGGCCGCCGACGGGTACACCTGGTCGCCACCCATCACCAGGGTCTGCGCCCGGGCCAGCCGGTGCCCGTCCACCGTCAGCTCCGGCTGCGCCAGCAGGTACGCCACCGAGTACGTGGCGTTGAAGCCGTCGCCCAGGTCGGCCACATAGTCCAGCCACAGCCCGCCGTCCGGCCCGACCTGGCGAAAGACGTCGTCGCCGAACGCGTTCTGCAACTCGCGTTTGTCCAGGTACGCCCCGAAGAGCACGGCCAGCAGCGTACGGATGCCGGTGCTGATCAGCAGGAACGGCGCCAGCCACGGCACCGGTTTGCGCGGTGTGAAGCCCAGCTCCAGCGGGTCGGTGCTACGCGGACGGTGGGCGGCACGTTCGCCACCCGGGGGGCGGGCAGGACGCTCCTGGTGGGGGGAATCGTCGCGTTCGTCGCTCACCCGCCGCAGCGTAGTCCCGCATTCGATCACCCGCTGTCCGGTAAACGGCTAGATGGCGGCCGATGTCCGGTTGGCGACGGGGGGACTGCCAGGGGTATCCCGTTCGAGCGGAGGGCGGGTGGTGCCGTACACTTGCTGATCGTTGCCGCCTTAGCTCAGTCGGCTAGAGCGACGCACTCGTAATGCGTAGGTCGACGGTTCGATTCCGTCAGGCGGCTCGGTACAGAAGCCCAGGTCATCGGCCTGGGCTTCGCCGTTTCCCGAGGTCGACGACACCGCCACCGGCCGTGCCAGTCCGCAAATAGTCCGCATCCCGCGCCGCGACCGCCTCGTCCAGCCGGTTGGCGACCGCGTCCAGGTCGTCACCGAACAGGCCCGCGTACACGTCCAGGGTCATCGACGCCGAGGCGTGCCCGAGCATCCGCTGCACCGCCTTGACGTTGGCGCCCGCCGCCACAGCCAGACTCGCCGCCGCGTGCCGCGTGCCGCGTGCCGCAGGTCGTGCGGAGTCAGCCCCGCCAACCCGACCGACGCCGCAGCCGGGGCGAAGATCCGAGGCCGGAAGTTGGTGTTACGCAGCGGCCCACCGTTCGGGGCGGTGAACACCAGATCCTCGCGCCGCCTCCCCGCGACGTGCCCGGCCAGCTCGTCAACGAGGAACCGCGGAATCGGCACCGACCGCCGCTGATGGTTCTTCGGCGTGCCTTCCACCAGCTCGCCGCCGACCTCCGCGAACGCCAGCGCCAGAGTTACCCGACGCCGCAGTAGATCCAGCCGCGACGCCCGCAGCGCCGACGCCTCACCCCAGCGCAGGCCGGTCTAGGCCAGGAATCGCACCAGCAGGCCGTACCGCCCGGACGCGTCCCCGAGCATCGCCACCTGGTCGTGGTCGAGGAACACCGGTTCCTCCTTCACCACCCGAGGCAGCCGCACGCCTTCTGCCGGATTCCGAGTCATGCGGCCGTCCCGGACAGCGTGAGCCAGGACCAGCGACAGCACCCGGTGCGCGTACCGGACCGTTGCCGGAGCGAGGCCGGACGCGGTGAGCCGCTGCACCCATGCCGCTACCTCTGCGTACGAGACTGCCGACAGCGGCAAGTCCTCCCACGTCGGGAACACCTGCCGCCGTAGCGCTACCTCGTACCTGGCACGCGTCGTCGGCTTGAGCTGCACCTGAGCCGCCATCCACTGCGCTGCCCAGGCGCCCACGGTCACCCTCGCCCGAGCGGGGTCGATCCAGTCGCCCCGGGTGATGGAAGCCTTGGCCGACGCCTCCCACCGCTCCGCATCCGACTTCCGATCGAAGTGCCGAGCGATCTCCTTACCGGAGGCATCCCGGACCCGTGCCCGCCACTTCCAATTCGGCCGCTTCTCAATGCTCACGACTACGCCGCCTGCTTGGCGAGCCACGCCCGCACGTCGGCCGGGTCGTAGCGCAGGTGTCGGCCCACCCGCAGTACGAGCCGGGTACCAATGAGCCGCGCCAGGTCGAGCTACTAACCCCGCTCTGCCAGTTGGAGGAAGCCTGATGCAGGTCGCCATGGCAACCAGCCCTGCGAAACTCGACCAGCCCAACGAGGACTTCACCGGCGCCATCCCGAACGCCGTTGTTCTGCTCGACGGCGCTGGCCTGTCCGGCGCAAAGTCGACGTGCGCTCATGGTGTCGCTTGGTACACCCGCAGGCTCGGCGCGGCGCTGCTCGCCCAACTGGCGGCCGACGACGGCCAGGACCTCACCACCGTTCTCGGCCAGGCCATCGGCCAAGTGGCCAACGCGCACCGAGGCACCTGCGACATCAGCGACCCGAGCAGTCCCTCCGCAACCGTCATCATCTTCCGCGTCAACAACGACCGCGCGGACTACCTCGTCCTTGCTGACTCCGTGCTCGTACTCGACCAAGCCGGAGACGCCCCCGTGGTCATCACCGACGACCGAGAGGCAATCGTCGGCAGCCACTACCGCGCCGCCATGGACGCCGCCGTCAACGGAACCCCGGAACACGATCAAGCCCGACGCGAGTACATCGAAGCTCTGCGCGCCCACCGCAACCAGCCCGGTGGCTTCTGGGTCGCAGCGAACGACGCTCAGGCAGCATCCGAAGCCCTCATCGCAAGCCGACCAATCCAGGATTTCACTAGCGCCGTCCTGCTCAGTGACGGTGCAAGCCGCATCGCGGACCGCTTCGCACTCACCGACTGGCCGGAAGTTCTCGCCCTCATCACCAAGGCGGGACCAGCCGAAGTCATCCGCCAAGTCCGAGCAGCGGAAGCCAGCGATCCGCACGGCCGGAAGTGGCCACGTGGGAAGACCCACGACGACGCCACCCTGGCCCAGTGCACTCAGCTTGGAGAGCCGAGGTTGTCGAGTCCCACCTGAGGCTTGACGTTTCCGTCCCAGCTGATGGTTGACGGAGTGGCCTAGGGAAGATTCGGTGGGCTCATCGTAGACGGGTTTGGGGTTGGGTTAAATCGATGTGATGCTCGACTGGGCGATGTGTCGGCCCGGTGTATTCGGTGAGGGTGAACCGGCGGTGGTCGTCGGTGGGGTGGACGGTGACGGCGACGGTGCTTCCGTCTTCGAAGCGCAGCGTGAAGACGGGGTCTTGGTCGCAGAGGAACGCGAAGCCGTCGCGGTCCTCGTCGGTGTCGCTGACTAGGCGGCCGTGGGCGTCCCAGCCGGCGTCGCTGGCGGTGATCACGACGGCCACTTCGACACTGCCGAGAAGGGTCGAGGTGTTGGCCCACCAGTCCAGCCAGCAGCGGCCCTCGAAGCGGTCCATGCCGTCACCTCTTTAAAGATCAAACCCCGGCCGGAAGATGGTCGGTCTTGCGTGGTCGGTGGGCTTTGATGCTGCGGACCGGCTGGTCGTTGGTCCGCCGGAATGTGCGGGGGCCATCGTCGCATTCGACGGTGAGGGTGGTGTCCGTGACGTCGATGGTGACCGTCTTGCCAGCGTGGACCCGGCCGAGGGCGACCTTCTGGCCGACGACCATGACGACTCCGCTGTTGGAGGCCCGCCGCTGCACCCGGGTGGGTCCGGTGGCGGGTTGGGGCGGGGGACCTGCCGGGCGGGCACCGCGCAGCCGGATCACTTCGTCGGGGGTGAGCGGGTTGGGGCGGGTGCGCAGGAGTTCGCGACTTTCCAAATGGAAAAACGTCAGGGTGGTGGCGTCGACGCGGATGCCGACGCGACGGCCGCCGAGGATCTCGGCAGCGAGGATGATGTGCTGGCCAAGAGAGACGCTGCGGCTGACGGTCCGTTCGACCTCCACCACACCCGGACGGCCCGCCGTGTCGATGGGCAGCGGCGACGGCCCGGCCGGACGGCCACCGGTGCGGGCCAACATGGCCAGGTCGGTCACCGACAGGTGTGAGCGCACGGATTTGATCCGGGCGCCGGCGATGAGCAGGTGGATGACGTCGGTGTCGGCCCAGAACGTCACGGTCACGCCGGAGCGGGCTGGGCCGAGCCAGAACTGTTTGCCGGCGACTTGCAGGTTGCCCGAGGGCGGCACGACCCGGTCGAACTCCACCGGCCCACCGCAGTAGTCGCCAACTGGCTGCGGCGGTTCGGCATCGTCGACAGCCGCCATCGCACCCAGGTCGACGGGCGAGGCGATCGGGGCGGGATCGCCGACGGCGTCGGTGAGGAAGCCGGGCAGCTTCACCGGCATCAGCCGCTGATCCGGGCCGGTCGCCGGCCGGAACCGGTCGGCCGGGAACGCCATGTCCAGGGACTGGTGCGGCCGGCCGGTGTTGTATTCGTGCCGGAACGCATCCACCGCCGCCTGCGCCGCCGCCAGGTCGGCGAACACCCCGGCGTCGTCCAGCAGCTCCCGCCGCAGGGTCTGGTGGAAGCGTTCCACCTTCCCCGTGGTGGTCGGGGAAGCGGGCTGGGTGAGCCGGTGCACGATCCCGTTCTCCCGGCAGATCCGGTCGAACAGCACCTCCCCGCCCTTGCCGAACCGGTCGGTGAACTACTTGCCGTTGTCCGTCAACAGCTCCTCGGGCACCCCGAACCGGGCCAGCCCCTCGGCCAGGGCAAGACACACCGCACGGCCGGTCGCCCGGCGGACCACCTTCGCGATCACCGCGAACCGGGAATGGTCGTCCACCCCGGTGACCACCTTGGCCTCGGTGCCGTCAGCGAGCAGGATCCCGCCGACGATGTCCATCTGCCACAACTCCATCGGCCGGGCCCGTTCCCACCGCACATAGTCGCCCCGGCCACGGCGGCGTTTGACCGCCACGTGCAGCCCGTGCCGGGCCAGGATCCGATAGACCGTCATCCGCGACGGCACCGGACCCGGGCAGCCGTTGCGACCCAGCTCGAACGCGATCCGCCGGGCACCCCACCGCGGGTGTTCCCGCCGCAGCTCACACACCGCTGCCTCCACCTCCGGCGACGCCTGATGCGGACACGAGTCCGGCCGATGCGACCGGTCCTGCAACCCGGCCAGACCAGCCTCCTCATACCGACGCAGCCACGCGTGAACGCTCTGCCGCGTCACCCCCAGCTGTGCGGCGACCTCGCCCATGCGGTCCCCGGCCTTCACCGCGAGAACCGCGCGATACCGCTGTTCCACCACCGACATGTGCACCAGCGCCAATCTCGGCCCCCTGATCTCGTGATGCCCGCAGACATCACGCGATCAAGAAGCCGAACGTGGCCACTGTCAAGCATCAGGTGGGACGCCGATGTAAAGCATCAGCCGGGACACGACACTTGGAGAGCCGAGTCCACTGCCGAATTGACCTCTTAAGAATCAAGGCGGCCCGCAAGCGGGCCGCGCCGGCCCGGCCCCGGCCTGCTGGCGACCTCCGGCCGGCATCGGCCGGACCGGCCGGCCACGCTGACGGACGCAGGACTTTGAAGATCTCGGGGCTCCGCCCCGAACCCCGGCCCTCCTCAGAGATGCCGCCGCGGATCACCTCGCCGGGCACCGCAAGGGCTACCAGCCTCCCCGGACGGGGCCAAGGTCGTTCGGCTAGTGAGGCGCTCCACCTTGTCCCCGTCCGGGGAGGCTGGACGGTCCTACGACTGCCCGACGAGGAGATCCGCTTTCACCGAATCGACGGGCCTGTGCAATAGCATCCGTTCTCATGACTACGGGGAATTCCACGACGGAGGCGACCCGGCGACGGGCACGGGCCACATGGTGGTGTCGCGGGAGGCCAAACGAGGCCACAGCCGGCCAGGTCGGCAAGGGGAAATGCCGTGCCCTAAACCGATCTTGAGCGATTCCCAAGCTGACAGTCTGGGAGCCACCCATGGGAGCCACCGGGGCGGACGGGACCGGACGGGACCGGACGGATCGAGTTGCCGAGCGCCCGAGGACCAGGACTAGGCGGACTGACCCGGACGGCCTGGAAATGGTCTTGGGAATCTACGGATCAGACGGTGAGCGCCGGCCGGTCGTACAGCCATCCATACAGCCAAGGAGAGCGGCAGTGGCCGACGACGACACCCGACACCCAAGGACAGGCTGAGCGGGGGCGCGATGGCCTGACCAGTCATCCGCGATCTTCTTCTAATCCCAAGGCCGCTCCCGACCCTCGACGGTCAGCCTGGGATGTAGCCGTTCGCAGAGTGCACGAACAAGCGGAAGCCCATTGGCACCCGCTGGTGACGAGGCAGGCCGAGCACCCTGTAGTCGACCGCGAGGTCATCGAAGAAGATTCCTCCTCCGGAAGCCATCTCCACGTCCGGCATCGTGATCGTGACGAAGACCGGCAGCTCCATGCCCGCGGCTACCGTGGTCGAGCGAAACGGTGCCGCCGCAGCCGGGTCGAACACGACGGCAGTGCCCTCATCGGCGTGGTTCACCGCCAAGCGGGCGATCTTGAAAGCCTGCTGATCGGCAGCATCGTCATTGATGCTGGTGATCGTCACCGGCCACGGACCGGGATTGCGGATGGTCGCGCCGAACGTGACCTGTCTTCCCGGATTGAAGGCGAATCGCACCTCCGTCCTCGGCCCGTCCGTGCGGGACTCGGCGTCAGCCCCGTGCCACCACGAGCTGCCGTGATCGAGGCGATGGCCGATGGTGGCGGACAGATAGCCTGCGCACAGTGGGACAGCCAGCATCGCGGCGACCAGTAGCCGCCAACGGCGCCTCACAGGGGGCGTCCGCGAGGGACGAGCATCGGGCACGGCAGGTCGGCGTCTGCGCTCCCTTCTGGTAGTGCCCGCACTGGCGGCTGGAGGATCGGCGACGGACCGGCACGGCGGGCCGGAGCGTCAACGTCATGACGCGCACGCTACAGCGCACCAGGCGCTGCCAACACCGGCACATCGCCCCGGACAGACTCGCCGAGGCTACGGATCGGGTGGTCGGGCGCGCAGCCGGGCTTCGCCGTTTTCCGAGGTCTGTCACGCCGCCGTCTGTGGTGCCGGTCCGCAGGTGGTCCTTGTCCGCAGTGACCGCCTCGCCCAGGCGGTTGGCGACGGCGTCCATGTCGTGTGAGAGTGGCGGGCATTATCAGACGATTTCGTCTGCTCGCCGGGTCTCCGTTGCGAGTGTCTGCAGAAGGGTCAGGTCGGCGCGGTCGATGTCGCGCGGCTCGTACCCGCTGTGGAACAGCAGTTGCTGCTCCACCGAGATGCAGTTGACCGGGCGGCCGGCGATGGTTCCGGTGGTGAAGCACTCCTTCGGCCAGCGGAAGTTGCCGCCATCGAGGCTGGCCTGGTGGCCGTGGCCGGCCTCGTCGAACTTGAGCGGGTGAAGGTCTACTCGGCCTCGTCCTTCGGCCACGACCTCAACGCGTACCGGGCGCCAGTCAGTCTCGATGACATAGCCCAGCCGGCCGAGAGCCAGCAGGGCCGCTGCTTCGTGCTCTGCGGCGATTGCCAGGTCCAAGTCGCGGTGCGGACGAGTCTGCTTTCCGAACAACGCGTCCACACCCCACCCGCCGCTGATCCATGCGTTGCAGCCGGCGGCAGCGAGAGTGTCCAGAACCGTCTGGACCTCGCCGGCATTCATGTCAGCAGTGTCGATCATGTCCATCTTTCCAACGCGGCTGGCAAGCCAGGGTCAGCCGAGAAGATCTTCCGCAATGCAGGTCAGGATGCCTTCAACGGCACGGATTGCCGCCGGCTCGTCGGACATGCATTGCGGCTTGCTCCCGAAGCTGGCACACGCCTTCGGGCCGGACAAACCTCTTCAGAACAGCGCCGTTGGCGCCCGGCCCGATGAAGCATCGAGCCGGGCGCGATCGGGTGGTTATGCCACGAAGCTGGAACGGCGACGGCGTCCGATCAGGTAGCCCGCGCCGCCGAGGAGCAGAAGCGCGCCGCCAATGCCGGCCACGGTCGCGGTGTTGGCACCGGTCACGGGCAGCCCACCGCCCTCACCGTTCTCGCCGCCGGGAGCGCCCAGGCTGGCGGAGGAAGTGGGGGTCGGTACAACGGTCGTCGTGGCGCTGGGGGAGGCGCTCGGCGTGGCACTGGCGCTCGGCGTCGGTGTGGGCTTAGGCGCGCAGTCAAGCGCACGTGCGACGTACACGCCGTCGTTCAGGTAAGCCAGGTAGGCGTCGACGGCCGCCTCGTCGAGCACCTTCTGCGCGGCAGCGTCCACGTTGTCACCAGCGTCGACCATCGTTCGGCCCACCGAGACCCGCAGATCCGTCAACCAGGCCTTCTGCACGTCCGCCTTGAGGTAGGCGCGGAGATCGTCCGGGGTGCCCGCCAGCGGCTTCTCCAGGGCACCAGGCAGGACGGGAAACTTGTTGGCTTGCGCCTCGTCGAGGATCCGGTAGGCCACCAGCCGCAACTGCGCATCATCGGCGGTGTCCAGGTCGGAGGTAAGCTTGCGGATGTCCTGGTACACGTCGCGCTTGACCGTTTGGCAGGCTGCGTTCAGCCCGGTCGATGGGGTCTGAGCCATCGCCGGCGCGGCCGGAATCAGAAAGGCCAGCGCTATGAGGGCGCCAGCCGGGGTCTTCCATCGCATGTGGTCTTCCTCCCCGTTACACGTCAAAACACGGGGATATTACCGTCACTGGATGGATAGGCAAGAAGAGATCGGCGGCCTGAACCGCGCAACGAGCAACCCACTGCGTAAAATCGCCGCCCGAACCCCTCCACAAGGGATGAAAGACCCGCCACTGAGATCATTCTGCTAAGAAGCTCTCAGCGAGCTGGGCGGACTTGGATGGCTCGAGGCGCCGCGCGGCTCGCCCTGCCCTGGTCGGGCGGGCGGGCGGGCGGGCGTCGAGGGTCAGCGGACAGCTGGACTCATGCCCCGGCAAGCTGTATCGCTGAGGTGCTGCGACCAGCGCCGAAGCGCACGATGCGGACGCCAATGGCTGTATAGCCAGCGGTGCAGCCAAGCCACCCGATCCGGTCCGGCATCCCCAGACGGCGGCAGGCCATCTGAACAGGGGTAATGGCCTTCCATCAGGCGGCCGCGATCTTCTTCTAATCCCCGGCTTAGGACCTTCCATGTCGTAACCGCCTGCTACGGTGCGCCGCAGTTGGCCGGTCAGAGCAACCCCACGTGGGACAGCGCGGCTACGGGGGGCGGGCACTGGTAGGTCCCCGGAGTGATCCCGGGACTGAATATTGGACACCGCAACCCGCCCCCCGCACACACGCCACGAGCCCGAGGTAAACGGTCCGCATCCAGGCCGCAAGAGGTCGACGGACGGCGGGAGAGTGGTGCGAGATGTCGAGAGGTACTTCCGCTGCTGGACACCCCATGTGCCCACGTCGCCGGCTTGATCGCCGAACATGATCTGGGCCTTTCGCTTGCCTTCGTTGGGCCGAGCAGCCAAGCGAGCAGCACCCTACTCACCGGACCACAGCGCCCATTCCAGCCGTGCCCGCAGCTTCCCGCGTGGCCTCAGGGGCCACGTGTGCGTAGATGTTGAGAGTGACGCTGATCTGTGAGTGACCGAGGATCTCCATCACCACACGGTCGGGTACGCCCTGGGCGAGAAGGACGCTGGCCGCCGTGTGCCGCAGGTCGTGAAGACGAACCTGCCGTAGGCCGGCACCAACTGAGTGACGATCGGTACGCGCGCCGACGGACGGACTCGGACGAGGGCGGGTTGGCGCAGCAGGTCAGCAGGTCAGCAGGGGGCAGAGGCAGCTCACCGCCCGCCGGTCATTCGTTCACACCGAACGAGTCATCCGGCGAGTTCTCGCAGGAGGCTTGTTCCGTCGTCGCTCCACAGTTCGATCGAGTAGCGCAGGCCCAAACCCGCGAGGACGGCACTGAGTTCGTCGACGCGGGACGGATCAACGACGCCGCTGAAAAGGCGTTCATCAGGTGACGGCTCGACCAGTTCGATGCACACCCACTCGTGCTCGACCTCATACTCGGTCCACGAGCTTGCACGGGCACGCCAGCCTGCACGCACGAACATCTCGGCCAAGACTTTCACCCTCGGGGCATGGGGGAGACGGCCATAGACGTTGTTGCCGCGAACGGCTAGACGGTCGGCAAGACGCGGCCCGGGGATGCCGCCAGAAGTGATTTCCATGTTCCCTCCCAACGTTCTTCGTGCCCGTTCCTCTGCCCGGCGCAACGGTCAACACCAGGTATCAGCAGTAGCCGCGCTGCACGCGGTATCAACGCTCTGCGCTGTCCCCCGTTGATGTCGGTCGCTGTCCGTGGAGATCAACCTAGTTTCCACGTTGAGGTTAAGCACCTGAGCTTCCTGCGGTAGCTCGGAGGACGATCTGCACGGCGGCTTGCGCGGGAGTCAGGTGCGTGGTGTCGACGACCTCGGCCTCGGCATGCAGCCACGTGCGGGCCGCCTCTGCGTAGGGCTCGAGGTACTTGAGACGGAACGGCGACGGGACGGTGTGTTCCCCCTCGATACGCCTGCGGAGGGTGTCTTCGTCAGCGTGGAGGACGAAGTGCCTTACTGGGATCGCATGTTCGCCGAGACCCGTACTGATTTCGCGCCAGTACTGCTCGACCAGGACAGTCATGGGCATCACCAGAGTGCCGCCGGTGTAGTCGAGCACGTGGCGGGCGGTCTCGACGACGAGCTGCCGCCACGGCGGCCAGTGCTGGAAGTTGTCAGTCTTGGGCAGCCCCGGCGTGATGTCCATGAGCGTCTCGCCGACCTTCTCGGCGTCGAATACCCGTGAATCGGGAATCAGTTGCTGCACGAGCGCGCTGGTCGTCGTCTTGCCCGCGCCGTGGGTGCCGTTGAGCCATACGATCACGGGACACATTAACGCGCGTGGGCAACCGGACGACCTGTACAGGACTTGTAAGCGAGGCGTCAGGGCCCTGCCGAGCAGCCAAACCGGCGAGCATGAGCGGACGATCGCGGAGGAACTGCGGCAGCGCGGTTGTCAAGCGTTGCCACCAGACCCGAGTAGCAAGCTGACCTGAGCCAACGTGCCTGGCGACATAACCCCAGGGCGCCGGAACGCGTGCCTGGTCTCGCTGATCCGCCCGTCCGGGGTCAGAGTCCAGTGCTGCGGACCCCAGCAGCCCTGCTCATCAAGGAGTATGCGGGCCAGCGCCCCGGTCTCTCCAGTGGCGCCGCAGGCGGTCAACATCGCAGCGAGGACGTCGTCCGCGTCTGAGGGGAGTTCCGCGTCGCTCATGATCGGCAGCAACAGGAGGAAGGTGTGGGGGTCAAGGCGCGGAGCCGATCCGGCTTCGGCCGCCGAATGCGCGACAGCGAGCAACTCCGGCCAGCACAGCCCAGGTCCCCTGAAGCAACCTTCGACAGTTGCCAAGGGCACCGTCGCCTTCCATGCAGGATGGTGCAGCAGGTAGTCGAACCCGTGTTCTCCGGGAAGGTTGCGGTAGACGACATGGAGCAGGTGCCCTGCCGAGAGTGGGACTGACAGCACTGGCCACTGGCGCTCATCGCTGACCCGTTCAAAAAGCTGCAACAGGTCGGCCTCGCTGACTCCGAATCCCGCACACAACGGCTCTTCGACGCCGTTGGTGCATTGCAACAGGTGGCTCGCCCAGAACAGTGGCTCGTCTACCAGGTACGCCCCATTGACCAAGGGGTCGTCTTCATAGCCTGGGATCTTGGGCATCGGCCGATTCTGGCAGAGATCTCAGACCCCAGCGCGCCGCCAACAAGCCGCCATCAGACAAGCGCCCACCACGAGCTGGCAGGGAGGCCAGCCGGGTGTCGGCGGATGCGCGATCCTCCTACGCCTTCGGGTCGGACGAACCTCGCCGGAACAGCGCCGATGGCGCCCGGCCCGATGAAGCATCGAGCCGGGCGCGATCGGGTGGTTATGCCACGAAGCTGGAACGGCGACGGCGTCCGATCAGGTAGCCCGCGCCGCCGAGGAGCAGAAGCGCGCCGCCAATGCCGGCCACGGTCGCGGTGTTGGCACCGGTCACGGGCAGCCCACCGCCCTCACCGTTCTCGCCGCCCGGGGCGCCCATGCCTTTGCGATCAACGGTGTTGATCTGGGTGTATTAAGCCGAAGGGCCGTCATCCTCAGCGGCATCGCGGCCTTCGTCGCCCATCAGCAGCAGGCCCATCCGGTCCGTGGCCTCGCGAGAGCTGTGCAGTGCGCCGACGGCCGTCAGCCCCGTCCCGGCGAGCGGGATCATCGTCTCCACGGCCGACGACACCTGAAGGGAGTCTTCCGTCGCCGTGCTCACCGCCATTCCCAATTCCAGGAAGGCGTCCTGGTCAGGATTGGCCATCTCCCACCAGCCCGACCACATCGCAGCGAGATCCGAGTACGCGTTGGCTGCTCCGAGTGACAGTAGGAACAGCCCCACCGGCAGCAGCCAACGCCGGTCGGCCCGCCACCCGGAGAGCGCGAGTGCCCCCATGGCCACCAGGGCAGCGAGCAGCGTTGGCCACACCGTCCCGAGCAGGTCCGACAGCGGATAGCGGACGAATTCCCGGGTGGAGTCCAGCCCGAACCAGGCGAGCAGCAGCAGCGCGAGGGCTGTCGTCGCCGCACCCCGCCGCCTGCCGCGGGACGGTAGTGACAACACGCCCGCCACGAGACAGGCAACGCCGAGCGCCAGACCCAGCGCGGCGAGCCGTTGCCGGTCGATCGAGTCCCGCCATGGCCCCAATATGGACGCCTCCGCTGCTGGTCCGTATGACACCCAGCCCACTTCGAGGACCTGCTCCTGATACCAGAGCAGTCCCATTACCTCCACCACGGCGAGGAGCCCGATACCGCCGGCGACGGCCCACCGTACGCGGCGCGCACTGCGATCCAGCAGGACGTAGGCGAGCAGTGCGAGCAGCATGACCAGGCCGAACTGCATCGACGCGCCTGGCATGGCGAGCACCGCCGCCGCAGCCGAGAGCAGACCGCCCGCGACGGACGCGACGAGGAGGCCGATCGGAAGACGCATGGCGGAGATCGTGACACGTGAGTCGGAAGTGCGTAGCCCTAGCATCGGCACTTGACCCCGGGCCGGCCTACGAGTGGCTGGTGGTGGCAAGTGCGGCAGCCACACGTGACGCCTCACGCCGACCCTGCTCGCGGGCGGCGGCGACAAGCGCGGGCACGACGGACCTGTCCATCACGTTCCTTCCCTGCGCTCGTCTGGACGCTGGATCCCGCAGGAGCAGTTCCACCCGGCGGGTTTCGCCCAGTGCGGCCCGCTGCTTGGCGATGCGCGCCCACGGGCCGATGGCGGCGGTGCTGGGCGCGAGGGCGACCACCGGGCCGACCCCGGGAGCGAGGTCGAGGTTGAGAGTCGAGCGCATGCCCCCGTCCATGTACCGGTGGCCGTCGATCGTCACCGGCGCGCTGGAGAGCGGCATGGCGCAACTCGCGGCGACGGCGTCCACGAGGGAGACACCATCGTTCCGGGTGATGGTGCGGCTGCTGCCCGACTCCGCGTCGACGACGACGATGCGCAGGTCGGCGTCCTTCCAGGTGTGATCCGGCAGGCGGGCTTCGGCTGTCCGGCGTTGTCGTGACGGGTCGGGGGTGGGCGTGGCGAGGGCGAGGCGACCGAGGCGGCGAGCGGCGTGCTCGGGGGTCCGGGCGAACAGTTGCGCTCGGGCGAGGCGCAGGAGGTCGAGGAGGCCCAGTGCGGTGGAGGTCTCGTGGGCCACGCCTTGGCGTTGACGTTCGTAGAGCTCGGCCAGCGGTGTTCCGCTGACGATCTGTGCTCCCACGACGGCGCCGGAACTCGTGCCGATGAGCACTGCCTCCGGGGTCACTGTCACGCCCTCGTCCGCGAGTCCGGCGAGGACGCCCACCTCCCAGGCGATGCCGGTCACTCCGCCGCCACCGAGCACCCAGACGGGCCGCGTGTCGTCCGTCATCAGTTCCTCATTCAGGTCGGTCAAACCGCTAACAGTGTTCGCAGTTTCAGTCTAACAGGGGTTCCGGAGGGCTGGCAACGATGATCAGGGCTCTCGTCGTCCGAAGATGATGCCGCCGAGCCTGCTCTCCGGTGAGGTGAGAGTCGTCTGCGACTCGACCCGGAATCCGCTGTCGTGCAGCCAGGCCGCCACCTGGGCCGGCTGGCGACGATGGACGTGCACCTTCATCGGATGGCCGCCGTACCCCTCCGTCTTGAGGGTCGTCTCGTCGCCCACGTGGAAGCCGAGCAGCAGCGGACCACCGGGACGCACCACCCGACGGAAGTGCGCGAACACCGCGCCGAGCTGGTCATCGGGGATGTGGATGAGCGAGTACCAGGCGATCAGGCCGGCGACCGACCCGTCGGCCAGGTCGAGATCCGTCATCGAGCCCACCTCGAACCTCAGGCCGGGATGATCGCGGCGGGCCACGGCGATCATCCCGGGTGAGAGGTCGATCCCGAAGGCGTCGACGCCGAGCGTGCGCAGATGGGCGGTGATGCGTCCCGTCCCGCAGCCCACATCCGCGACCGGCCCGCCACCGACGCCATCCACGAGCTCGGCGAACAGCCTCAGCGCCGCCCGTTCGTGCGGTGCCTCCGACAGCAGGCCGCTCACCAGGTGTGCGTAGCTGACCGCGACAGTGTCGTAGGAGGTGCGGGTGTCTGCCAACCAACCGTCAACGTCCACCTCGGAGACGCTAGATCAGAGGGGAAAGTCGCGACGCTTGAGCTTCGCCATCCGGCCGTCCGGGTGATGCCACACGACACCCTCCCAGTCCGGGTGAGCCAGGAGCCATGCGCGCAGCCCGTCGTGGTCCAGCGGTGCCTTCTCCAACTCGTCGTCGTCGCCAGACGTGCAGAAGCCGTGGCGGATGAGCTGGTGGCCCGCGACCTGCTCCGGATTGCCGTTCACCTTTGGCCCGACCAGCTCCTAGGTCGCGCCGAGCTGTGGGCCGGCGAACTGATCCGCGTCGACGATCGCGTCCAGAGCCTCGGCGTGGAACGTGGCGAAGGACGACTGCTCGACCGGCTCCCAGCCGACGGTCTTGCCGGTCACCTCATCGGTCATGACCGGCTGGTACCCCGCTGGTGTGGCCCTGCCCGGCTTCACCTCGCGCCGGGCCCACCAGCGCTCGCCGTCGTACATCACGCAGGTGCCGTCGTACTTCCGGGTGGCGGTCCCCTCGCCGTCGAGCACCCACTGGCAGTCCGGGTGGACATCCGACGTCACCCGGCGCATGTCGTCCGGGTCGCGGAGGAACAGGGTCGGGATCTTGCGCACGCTCGGCGTCCTCTCCTGTCCGGCAGTCGTTGGTCGCCGGCTCCGCACAGCATGAAGGAGCGGCGATATCGGCCGCCACGTCTTATCGTGGCTTCGCGAACCGGGTCCGGAGCGGTCATGCTGCGACGGTGCCCGTCCGACGATCTGGAGGCGTCCACCCATGACCTTCGTACCGATGACCGTCAGCCTGCCCATCGCCGACCGCGCCACCTCGTACCACTTCTATCGCGACGGTCTCGGCCTCGACCCCGTCGGCGAGCTGGCCGACGACGGCCTCCCGGAGCCGTTGCAGTTCGTGGTCAACGACGGTCTGCGGCTGATGCTGGTCCCGACCGGGGGCTTCGGTTGGGTGATCGGCCGGCACGAGGTCGCCGCGCGGGGGCAGAGCGAGTGCGTGCTCAGCCTCGGCGTCGCCTCGTCCTCCGACGCGGATGCGATCGTCGAGCGGGCGCGCTCCGCGGGCGGCGAGGTGGTCACCGAGCCGCAAGCCCAACCCTGGGGGTACGCGGCTGTGTTCGCCGATCCCGACGGTCACCTGTGGATGGTGTCGACCGCCCCGGAGTGAGCATGCCGCCAGGCGACCGGAAGTGTCGGTGGTGGTCGATACGGTCCGGCGGTGACCGTGACCACCGATGCCCCGCCGACCATGCCCACCTCCGCCGACGAGGCCCGACTGTGGGCGCTCATCGAGTCGGCGTAGGCCGAGCTGGGCCCCGAGCCCCTGGCGCTGCGGCGGGCCCTCGTCGAGCGCGACCCCGCCGACGATGACGGCGACGACGGCCCGTCCTACGCGATCGGCGACTGGCTGGACCGTTTCCTGGACCGGCTCGGTCACCTGAGTGCCGAGCTGACCGGGCAGGAGTTGACGGATCTCGACCGGGTGGTGGAGCGCAAGCTGCACGACATCGATCGGGAGGACGTCCACGAGGTGACCGACGGGTCAGACGATGGCTTCCTCTACTGCCGGGGCTTCATCGTCGCGCTCGGCCGGGGGTTCTACGAGGCGGTTCGCGCCGATCCCGCCATGGCCCTGCCGGACGCCGAGTGCGAGAGCCTGTGTTACTTCTTCGCCCATCTGCACAACGACCGGTTCGGTTCATGGCCGGAGACCGGCTCCGGCATCTCCCGGGAGTCGTTCGGCAACCCCGCCGGTTGGTCGGCCTGACCGAGCGGCGTGTCGACCATCATCTGGCACGACCCGGACCGAGGTTGATCAGCCGACGGTAGGGATTTCCCCACCACAAGATCATGGGTCGCCGTGTGTTTCGGCAAGGCCATCTCGATCAGGCTTTCCACCATGCGAAACAGTGGTACGACCTCCGCGGGCCGTAGGCCGGTCGTCGAGGTGATCGACGTGACGAAGACCTACCCCGGCGGCGGTGGTGTCCGGGCGTTGGATGGCGTGTCGGTCGCCTTCGAGGCCGGTTCGTTCTGCGCGGTGATGGGCCCGTCGGGCTCGGGCAAATCCACACTCCTGCATTGCGCGGCGGGCCTGGACCGACCGGACAGCGGCCGCGTGCTCCTCACCGGTCAGGACATCGGCGGGCTCCGTGAGCCGCAGCTCACCCAGGCGCGGCGGCGGGTCGGGTTCGTCTTCCAGTCGTACAACCTGCTGGACGCTCTGTCGGTCTGGCACAACATCCTGCTGCCGCAGCGGCTGGCCGGGACGCGACCGGACCGGGACTGGGCGCGGGAGGTGATACGCCGCGTCGGGCTCACCGGGCGGGAGAACGACCGGCCCGGCCAACTGTCCGGCGGTCAGCGGCAGCGGGTCGCGCTCGGCCGCGCCCTGGCCAGTCGGCCGGAGGTCATCTTCGCCGACGAGCCGACCGGGGCGCTGGACCTGTCGACCGGCCGTGAGGTGCTCGGACTGCTGCGCGAGGCGGTGGACACCACCGGCACGACGATCGTCATGGTGACCCACGACCCGGCCGCCGCAGCGTGGGCCGACCGCGCGGTGTTCCTTGCGGACGGTCGGATCGTCACGGAACTCGCCGACCCGACCGCCGAGAAGGTCGCGGCGCAGATGATGGCGGTGACCGCCCGATGATCCGGCTCGCTCTCGGCAGCCTTCGCCAGCACCGCGGCGCGTACGCCGGCACGTTCTTCGCCGCGATGCTGGCCGTGGCCCTGCTCGCTGGCGGCGGTCTGCTGCTCGCCTCCGTGCTCACCGCAAAGCCGCCGGCAGATCGGTTCGCGGCGGCGGCGGTCGTCGTGTCGGGCGACCGCGACGTCACCCTTGAGAAGGTCACCATTAAGGAGAAGAAGGACAAGGTCAAGGTCAAGCGCAAGGTCAAGTCGGAGCGGCTCACCGGCGCCGGCTCGCTGCCAGCGGACCTCGCCGGCCGGATGGACGGCCTTCCGGGCGTCGCGACCGCGGTCGCGGACGTCGCCTTCCCGGTGCAGGTGCGTACGCCGGAAGGACGTCCGCTGCGCGGCGCCGACGACGCTCCGGTGATCGGACACGGGTGGGCTTCGGCGCCGCTGACGCCGTACTCGCTGCGCACCGGCGAGGCACCCGGCCCCGGCCAGATCGTCATCGACGCCGACCTTGCCAGCCGCTCGGCTACCACAGTGGGCGGACGTCTCATCGTCACCACGAAGACCGGCGTCCGCGACATGACCGTGTCCGGCGTGGCCGCGCCGGCCGGGCGGGACGGTCTGCCCGCCCAGGCGGCGCTGTTCGTCGCCGACGACGAGGTGGCGTCAGTGTCCGGGCTGCCCGGCCCTACCGCGGTGGCCGTCCTGGCCAGCCCCGGCGCCGACCCGGTAGCGCTCCGTCATGCCGTCGAGGGGGTCGCCGGGAAAGCGCCCGTGCTGACCGGCGCGGACCGGGTCCACGCCGACCTGCCCGGCGCCCTGCCGGACTACATCGGTCCCATCTCGATGTTCGGCTTCGTCATCGGCATCACCGCTTTCTCGGCCGTCTTCGTCCTCACGGGCACGGTCACGCTCGGCGTACGTCAGCGCCTGCGCGAGCTGGCTCTGCTGCGCACCTGCGGCGCGACCCCCGGTCAGTTACGCCGTCTCCTCGGCGTGGAAAGCGTCCTGCTCGCCGGGGTCGCCGCACTGCCGGGTGCGCCGTTGGGCGTGGTGTTCGCCCACCTGGTGGCCGCCCGGTTCCGGGACCTGGGGGCGGTGCCAGCTCAGTTCACCGTGCGGACCGACGTGATCGTCCTCGTCGCCGCCACGGTGGCGGGAATGCTGGTGACTTTCGTCGGTGCCCGGATCGCCGCCCGCCGAGCGGTGCGGATCGCGCCGACGCAGGCACTCGCCGAAACCGCAAACGCGCCGACCGGCGGCCTCGCGCCGCGGGCCGCCCTCGCGGTGGTGACCAGTGCTGGCGCGATCGCCCTGCTCGTCTTCGTTCCGCTCGACGGGCCCCTCGGAATGGGCATGAGCTTCGTGTCGTCCGCCCTGCTGCTGTGCGCGGTCGCGGCCCTCGGTCCGCTGCTGATCCGGGTGTTGACGGCGCCGCTGTCCCGCCTCGTCGGTGCCGGCGGCGCGACCGGTTGGCTGGCCGGCCTGGTCACCCGAGCCGAGCCGCGACGGGTCGCGGCGGTCGCCGTCCCGCTCGTGCTCATGTTCGCGATCAACGCCACCATGCTGCTCAACAGCGCTCTGCTGGAGGAGCTGACCGCGCGGGAGCAGGTGGACCGGACGGCATCCGCGACGGCGCAGGTCACCGCGGCGGGCGGGCTTCCGCTCAGCACCGTCGAACGGCTCGTCGCTCTCGACGGCGTGACCGGGGCGGCGGCGACGTTGCCGACCCGGGCCATCGTGGAGCAGGGCGGCAAGCCCGAGGACTACGTGACGCAGGGTCTGCTGGTGGCCGGCACCGAGAAGGCCCTCGACCTCGACCTGCGCGCCGGGACACTGCCGGGCACGGGCACGTTCGCCGCCAGCGAATACATCACCGGCCAGTACGGCTGGCGGGTGGGCGACGAGGTGCGGATCTGGCTCGCCGACGGTCACCAGGTCAACCTGCGCCTCGCCGGGGTGTACGCCCGAGCCCGTGGCTTCGGTGACCTGGCGCTGCCCGCGAGCCTGGTGGCGGCGCACGACCCGCGTGGGCTGGTCAGCACGGTCGGGCTGCGCTATCGCGGCGACGTACCGGATCGGGTCGCCGCCTCGTGGCCCGAGCTGCTGCTGACTCCCACGCTCGGCGCGGCACCGGCCGGGGACGCGCAGAACCAGCAGGGCGCCTGGGAACTCATGGTGGTCATCTCCCTCGGCTTCACGGCGATCGCCGTCATCAACACCTTCGCCATCGCCATCGCCACCGCCGCGCGTCGCCGCGAATTCGCCGATCTGCGGCTGGCCGGGGCGACGACCGAGCAGCTCCACCGGCTCGCCGGACGCGAGGCGATGATCACGGTCAGCGCCGGGCTGACGCTGGGCATCGCGGTCACCGCGATCGTGGTCGGCGCGTTCAGCACTGCCCAGGACGGCACGTTACGGGTGTTCGTCGACGCCGGCACGTACGCGGGAATGCTCGGTGCTGTCGCGGCACTCGGACTGGTCGCGGGTGCCGTACCGGCCCGGGTCCTGCTGCGGCGGCGCAGCCTGCCGGCCCTGAGCGATGGACGCTGACCGTCGTCCCGACCGGATTGCCGCTCGGACCCGTCTCCTGGATCGTCGGGGGTCGGGGTCGGGGCCGGTCGGCGGTCGTCGGCCCGGTCCGTGCCGGCACATCGCAGGTACGATCGCCGCGATGATCCGCACAACGGTGTCGGCGCTGACGTACCTGGTCAGCAGCCTCGTCGCCGGTGTCGTCGGCCTCGCCTGGGCCGTGGTGTCCACCCTCGGCGTCGGTCTGCTGGCGATCACGCAGCTCGGTGGGCCGGCGTTCCTTGGTGCCACCTGGGTGACCCGGCGCCTCGCGGACCTGGAGCGGCAGCGGGCTCGTTGGATACTCGGCACCGCAATCGCCGTGCCGTACCTGTCGATCGAGGGCGGCACCGTCCGGCAGCGGGTCAGCCGGGTCGCGGTGCAGCCGGCCACCTGGCGTGACCTGGCCTGGCTGGTCGCGTTGTTCCCGCTGGGCCTGGCTGGCGGGGTCGCCGCCATCGTGGTCACCGTCGTCGACCTCGCCGCCGTCGTGGCGCCGCTGTGGGCGTGGGCGGTGCCGAACCCGCACGCGCCGTTCCCGATGCGTCCGCTCATGACGACCGTGCCGGGTCGGTTCGGCCTGACCGTCCTCGGCGTGCTGCTGCTCCCGGTCACCGCATGGTTCCTGCGAACCGCCGGACTGGCCCAGGCCCGGGTGGCCCGGGCTCTCCTGGCTCCCGGCGCGCACCGGCACCTGGTCGAGGAGGCCGCCCGCCTCGCGCAGACGCGCCGCCGGGTCGTCGATGCGCAGGCCGCGGAGCTGCGCCGGATCGAGCGGGACCTGCACGACGGCGCCCAGGCCCGGATCGTGGCCGCCGGCATGACGCTGGCGCTGGCCGCCCGCAAGCTGCGCATCGGTGCGGCCGCCGGATCCGACGTCGACCTGGCCCGCCAGCAGCTCGACGATGCCCTCACCGAGCTGCGCCGGCTCGTACGCGGCATCCACCCGCCGATCCTCACCGATCGAGGGCTGCACGCTGCTGTCGCCGCCCTGGCCGGCGACAGTCCGCTGGCCGTCGAGATCCGGGGCGATCCGAACGACCGTTACCCGGCGGCGGTCGAGTCGGCGGCCTACTTCGTCATCGCCGAGGGTCTTGCCAACGCGGGCAAGCACGCCGACGCCCGCACCTGCGTCGTCACCCTCTCCCGGACCACCGGCACGGTCACCGTCACGCTCACCGACGACGGGCAGGGCGGCGCCGACCCGTCCGGTTCCGGGCTCGACGGTCTGCGCCGTCGTGTCGAGGCGCTCGACGGCCAGCTCTTCATCACCAGTCCACCCGGCGGTCCCACCGTCCTGTCCGCGGAGCTGCCCCACTGATGCGCATCGTGATCGCCGAGGACCTGTTGCTGCTCCGGGACGGCATGGTGCGGCTGCTGACCGACACCGGCCACACCGTCGTCGCCGCCGTCGACACCGCACCCGCCCTGCTGGCGGCCGTTGCCGAGCACCGACCCGACCTGTCCATCATCGACGTTCGCCTGCCACCCGGCTTCCGCGATGAGGGACTCCGCGCCGCGCTGACGCTTCGGGCCACCGACCCCGACACCAAGGTGCTCATCGTCTCCCAGTACGTCGAGCGGGCCTACGCCGTGGAACTGCTCGCCGACGGTCGGGGTGGTGTCGGTTACCTCCTCAAGGACCGCGTGATCGCCCTCGATGATTTCCTCGACGCCGTGGAGCGGGTCGCCAAGGGTGGGACCGCCCTGGACCCGGAGGTGGTTCGGCAGCTCTTCACCCGCAACAGCCACAACCACGGAGTCGACGGGCTCACCGCCCGGGAAGGGGAGGTGCTCGGCCTCATGGCGCAGGGCCTGTCAAACGCGGCCATCTGCGCGGCGCTCGTCCTTGCGCCGGTGTCGGTGGAGAAGCACATCACCAACATCTTCGCCAAGCTCGACCTGCCACCCGCCGAGGACGCCAACCGGCGGGTGCGTGCGGTCCTCGCCTACCTCAACCACTGATCACAGCCTGCGGGAACGCCGGATCGATCCTCCGGCGTTAAGGTCACCTCGTGACGGTACGAGGGCTGCGGCGGATCATCGTGTCGGTGGCGGATCGGGAGCGCGCGCTGGCGCTCTACCGGGATGCGTTGGGGCTGACCGAGAAATACAGTGCCGGCGAGATGGTGGCCCTGGCCGTTCCGGATTCCGGGGTCGAGCTTCTGCTGCACGAACGCCCGCCCACGCCCGGGTTGGCCGGCGTCGCGGTGAGCTTCCTCGTGTCGGATGTCGACGCGGCGACCGCTGCGGCGGTGAAGGCCGGTGCCCAGGTCGTTGACGCGCCAGCTGATCAGCCCTGGGGTGAACGACAGTCGGTGCTCACCGATCCGGACGGCCATGTCATCTGCTTGGTGACGCCAGCGGCCTGACCGCCCGCCGGCTGGGGTCAGGCGTAGATCTTGGTGGCGTACTCCGGGCCGTAGTGCCGTTCCAGGTCTTCGAGGCTCTCCACCGGCGCCTCGACCTCCTTGATCAGGCGTGCTCGCGACGGCAGCGCGTCGGGCTGCCAGGTCTCCGGCTTCCACAGCGCGGACCGCAGGAACGCCTTCGCGCAGTGGTAGAAGATCTGCTCGATCTCCACCACCACGGCGAGCACCGGCCGGTGCCCCTTGACCACCATGTCGTCGAACCAGGGCGCGTCGCTCACCAGGCGTGCGCGCCCGTTGATCCGCAGGGTGTCGGTCCGCCCCGGGATGAGGAAGAGCAACCCGACGTGCGGGTTGTCGAGGATGTTGCGGTAGCCGTCCGCCCGCTTGTTGCCCGGCCGTTCGGGCAGCGCGACTGTCGTGTCGTCCAGCACCAGGGCGAATCCGGCCGGGTCGCCCTTGGGGGAGACGTCGCAACTGCCGTCCGCGCCGGCCGTGGCCACCAGGCAGAACGGCGAGGCGGCGAGCCATTCGCGGTCCCGCTCGTGCAGGCGGTTGCGTTCCTTGTTGGCGGCCCGCGCGGTCGGCACACCGAGCAGCTCGCGTAACTCCTCGTGTGAAGTGATCTCCACCGTCACGTTGATCCTCCCTCAGGCGTTGACCCGTTGGCGGGCACCACCATTGTCAGCCTAGGCCGCCGTGACCAGCGCGAGGTTTGTGCCCGGTTGCCGGGGGTAGGGCCTCATCCGACGCGCCCGCCGCAACGAGACCGTTCGCAGGACGCCGACCAGTGGAGGCCGGGAGATGGAGAGCCGACTCAAGGTGCTGGGGCACCCAGTCCACCCGATGCTGGTCATGTTCCCGGTCGCGCTGCTGGCCACGGCGGTGCTGTTCGACGTGGTGGACACCGTCGGCGGGCCGGACCTGCTCGGCGAGGTCGCTTACTGGAACATCACTGTCGGCCTGATCGGCGGCCTCCTGGCCGCAGTGGCGGGCTCGTTCGACCTGCTGGCGATCCCGACGGGCACCCGCGCCAAGCGGGTGGGCCTGCTGCACGCCGGGGCCAACCTCGCGGTGATCCTGCTCTTCGCCGCGATCTGGGTGGTCCGGCTCAACGCCGACTCCCGCGCCGCTGGCGGCGCGTTGCTCGTCGTCGAGATTGTCGCGTTGGCGATCCTCGGCATCAGTGCCTGGCTCGGCGGTGAGTTGGTCGACCGGCTCGGTGTGGGCGTCGACCGCGATGCCGGCCTCGACGCGCCCAGCTCCCTACGGCCGCCGGCGGCCGCTCAGCGGATCGGAGATGTGTGATGAGCGAGCAGCAGTCCGGGGGCTTCGGCCGGGGTTGGCGGGGTGGCCGGCAGCAGGGCTGGGACCCGATGGGTGAGCTTCAGTCGCTGCGCGCCGAGCTGAGTCGCCTGGTCGGCGGCCGGGCCGGCGCGTCCGACGTCGAGTTGGCCGAGACCGCCGACGGCTGGGAGGTCGTCGTCCGGCTGCCCGGTGTGGCACCGGAGGAGGTGGCGGTCGAGTTGGACGACCTCGAATTGTGCGTGCGCGCCCGCTCCGAGGCGGAGGTCAACGCCGACCAGGGCATCCCCGGCGGTTTCGAGACCCGGGGCTTCGAATACCGCATCAACCTGCCGTCGCGGGTCGACCCGGACGCCATCGACGCGGTCATGGACCATGGCCTGCTCCGGGTCCGCCTGCCCCGGGCGACCCGGCCCGCGCCGCGCACCATCACCGTCGGTCGCACCGGGCCGCGCTCCGGCGACTTTTCCACTGGTACGCCGATGCCGGCCGATCCCGCAGCGGACCGGGAGTTGCACCGCCCGGACACCGAGATCGACCGGCCGTAGCGGCCTGCGTGGTCACCCCGGCTCTGCTCGGCCCGACCGCCGAGCGCCTTCCCGACGTGCGGCGGATCGCCGTGCTGCGCGCCAACGCACTTGGCGACTTCGTGTTCGCGTTGCCGGCGCTGGAGGCGTTGCGTGCCGCGTACCCGTCGGCGGAGATCGTGCTGCTCGGCGCGCCGTGGCACGCGAAGCTCTGGCGCGACCGGCCCGGCCCGGTGGACCGCGTGCTGGTCGTGCCGCCGGCACCCGGCATTCGTGCGCCCGACCCGGGCGAGGCGGAGTCGTCGATGGACGACTTCCTGGCCGCTGCGACGGGTGAGGGTTTCGACCTGGCGGTGCAGATCCACGGTGGCGGCGCGAACTCCAACCCGATGATTGGTCGCCTCGGCGCCCGGGTGACGGTCGGCCTGCGCGCCGACGACGCGCCGCCGCTGGACCGGTGGCTGCGTTACGTCTACTACCAGCACGAGGTGATCCGCTACCTGGAGGTGGTGGCGCTGGTGGGAGCACCGGCGACCACCATCGTGCCGACGTTGGCGGTGACCGACGCCGACCGGGCCGAGGCGGCCCAGGTGCTCGGCCCGGTGAGCCGACCCCGGGTGGCGCTGCACCCGGGGGCCAGCGACACCCGCCGTCGCTGGCCCGCCGAACGCTTCGCCGAGGTGGCCCGTGAGCTGCACGGCGACGGCTACGAGGTGCTGGTCACCGGCACACCCTCCGAGCAGGAGGTGGTGGACCGCGTCGTCGCCGCGGCCGGGGTGCCGGTGCGGCCGCAGGTGGGCACGCTCAGCCTCGGCGGGCTGCTGGGTTGCTACGCCGACTGCGCGTTGGTCGTCTCCAACGACACCGGTCCGCTGCACGTGGCCGCCGCGGTGGGCGCGCCCACGGTGGGCATCTTCTGGGTCGGCAACCTGATCAACACGGCGAATCCGTTGCGCGGCCGGCACCGGCCGATCTGCTCCTGGATGGTGCACTGCCCGGTCTGCGGGGTGGACTGCACACCGGGCATCTACCCGCACCGGCCCGGCGACGGCGAGTGCCCGCACCAGGATTCCTTCGTGGCGGACGTCCCGGTGATCGAGGTGCTGGAAGCCGCCCGGGAGCTGCTCAACCCGTAGTTCAGGCCGGCTGCGGGCTGTCCTCGTCGGCCAGGACGACCTCCCACGCCTCCACGTCCCGGTCGGTGACAGTGGTGGGAGACTCCAGGTGGTACGCGCCGCTGGGCAGGATGCCCGCCCCGCCGTATCGGGCCAGCACCGAGAGCTGCGCGGCCACGTCCTCACCCTGGTGCTTCTCCTGCACCCGACGCCAGAAGTCGAAGCCACCGGCGTCAACGAGCTTGGCCCGGTCGTAGAGCACGCACCCGCCGATCCAGGAGACCTTGTATGCCCGCCACGCCCCCGGCGGCAGCGCCAGGTGCTGGGTGATGTGCAGCAGGTTGGCCGCCGAGTGGATCCGGGCGCGGTTCCACTCCGGGGTGTCCGGGCGGATCCGCTCCGGCGTCGGGGGGCCGATCCACTCCTCGTAGTGCCCGTGCGACTCCGGCCGCACGTCGTCGGCGTACGAGAGCCCGTGCACGCCGTTGCCCACGAACCCGCAGCCCAGCTCGCCGATCGCCGTCACCAGCCGGTGCACCGCCCCCGGTTCCAACCAGATGTCGTCGTCGAGGCTGAGGACGTAACGGGCGGCCGAGGCGGCGAGCAGGTACGCCCGGTGTTCGGCCAACCCCCGTCGGGGCAGCCGACGGGTCAGCAGCACCGGGTGACCCCGGTGACGCAGCGCCCGGACCATGGTGGCGGCAGCGGGATGCGCGTACGCCGGATCTCCGTCGGACTGGTCGCTGACCACCACCCCGAAACCGGGTACGCCGTCCTGGGCGGCGAGCCCGCCCAGGGTGACCGCCAGCTCGGCGGGCCGGTTCCGGGTCGGAATCAGCACGTCGAGCAGCCGGTCGGCGCGGAACTCCTCCGGCGTGCCGAGGACGAGGGGGCGGTTCACGACGTCTGGGTGCGGGTGCTCAGCGACGGGTCGGGTTCCCGGTCGACGGGGTGCGCCGACGGGTCCTGGCTGTGTGACCGGATCCGCTCGATGATTGCGGAGGTGGACCGGTCCGGCACGTACCCCAGGGTGCGCACCTGGCCGCCCAGCCGGCGCACCAGCGGTGCCTCCGGGACCAGCTCCGGTGGGTAGTCCCCGCCCTTGACGTACACGTCCGGCCGGACCGCCTCGATCAGCGTGGCGGGCGAGTCCTCCTCGAAGACCACGACGTGGTCCACGCAGGCGAGCGCGGCGAGCAGGGCAGCCCGGTCCTCGACCGGGTTGACCGGACGGTCGGCGCCCTTCAGCCGGCGTACGCTGCCGTCCGAGTTGACCGCCACGATGAGCAGGTCGCCCAGCGCGCGGGCCTGCTCCAGGTAGCGCACGTGCCCTCGGTGCAGCACGTCGAAGCAGCCGTTGGTGAACACCACCGACCGTCCCGCCTCGCGGTACTCGGCGACGATCGCGTCCAACTCGTCGGTGTCGACGAGCGCGGCATGGCCCGTGGTCTCGGTCGGCTGGTCGAGCGCGGTGAGCAGGTCCTCCCGCCGGCACACGCAGGTGCCGGTGTCGGAGACGGTGATGGTGGCCGCCAACTGGGCGAGCTGGGCGGCGGTGGGCAGCGGCGCGTCGGCGGCCAGGGCCAACGTCATCGCCGCCAGGTACGCGTCGCCGGCGCCCACGGCGTGGCTCGCCGGGACCGGCGTGCTGTGGCTGCGTCGCGGCGCCCCGTCGGCGCCACCGACCACCGCGCCCTCGGTGTCCAGGGTCACCGCGACCACGTCGGCACCGGTGTGCGCGCGCAACTCGGCCAGCCGCGACTCGGCCAGGACGGCCCGGTCGACGCCCTCCCCGGCCTGGGCGTTCACGGTGACGCCGGTGCCGGTGACGCTGAGTCCGTCGCCGGTGAGGGCCACCCGACCCTCACCCCGGACGGGTTCACCTACCGGCCCGGGGCGATCGGACGGCGACGGCTCCGGGGTCGGGTCGACGGTGCTGTCGTCGGCGCGTACCCCACCGGGTGCGGCACCGACGGTCAGTTCGGACGGTCCGTCGGCCGGGTCGCCGTCGGGGTGTTCCAGGTGCAGTTCGGTCCCCGTGGTCGTCCGGCTGGTGCCGCCGGCCCGGGCCAGCAGGCGGGTCGCCTCGGCGAAGCTGGGGGTGACGACGGTCGGCGCGAGCCCCCGCCAGTCGGCGAGGTCGTGGGCGTCCAGCGCGACAGTGGCGTACCGCTCGCGTTGCTCGACCAGCCACGCGCGGACCTGCGCGGGCAGCGCACCCAGGCCGTAGTCGCAGACCACCAGGGTCGGCGCCTCCCCACCGGCGGCGGCGCGCAACTCCTCGGTGGCGCAGCTCAGGGCGGTGAGCAGCCGGGTCACGCCCTCCGGGTCGAGTGCGTCGTCCGGGTCGCCGGAGTCCTCGCGCAGCAGGATCTGGTTGCCGGCGAGCATCCGCCGCTTCACCGGGGTGGGCCGTCCCGGCTGGTTGACCGTCCGGTCCCAGACGCCCGCGCGGTCCAGGCAGTCGTGCAGTTCGTCGCCGGCCACGTCGGCGCCGACCGGTGCCACCAGCACCGCCCGGCCACCCAGGGCGGCGACGTTGACCGCGGTGTTCGCGGCGCCACCTGCGGCGGAGATCCGCCTGCGCAGGGTGAGGACCGGAGCTGGTGCCTCTCGGCAGAGCCGGTCGGAGTCGGCGAAGCGCCACTCGTCCAACATGGCGTCACCGACGATCAGGACTGGGCGCCCGAGCCAGCTCTCCACGACGGTGGCGAGCCGGCGCTGTTCCGCTGCTGCTCCTGCCATGCCTCCCCGGGTCCCCACCGCCCTCCGGGCCAAACCTGACCCGCGCCTGACCTGCGGTCATGTCACCACCGTGCCCTTACCGCCCGGCTGGGCCGTTTCGGACGTCCGGAGGCGGGAAGGGAATTGAGGTAACCCCGGAAAGGAGATGTACCGAGATGGCAGCGCAACTGCAGGGCAAGCGGATCGCCTTCCTGGCCGCCGACGGCGTCGAGGAGGTCGAGTACGTCCAGCCGCGCGAGGCGGTCGAGAACGCCGGCGCGACGGTCGAGCTGGTCTCGCTCAAGCCCGGCTCCATCCAGTCCTTCAACCATCTGGACCAGTCGAAGACGTACGACGTGGACGTGACCGCGGACAAGGCGGACGCCGCCGGCTACGACGCTCTGGTGCTGCCCGGTGGGGTGGCGAACCCGGACTTCCTGCGTGGCGACCCGGACGCGGTGCGGTTCGTGAAGGCGTTCTTCGACGCGGGCAAGCCCGTCGGGGTGATCTGCCACGGCCCGTGGACGCTGATCGAGGCGGACGTGGTGCGGGGCAGGCGGATCACCTCCTGGCCCACCCTGCGTACCGACCTGACCAACGCCGGCGCGAGCTGGGTCGACGAGGAGTGCGTAACCGACGGCAACCTGACCAGCAGCCGAAAGCCCGACGACCTCCCGGCCTTCTGCCAGAAGATCACCGAAGTCTTCGCCGCCTGACGAACCCACCCCACCCACCCCACCCCCCAACCCCGTCTCGTCCGCGTTGATCATGAAGTTAGCGTCCTCCGACTCGGCGTGTCGTGGCGCTAACTTCATGATCAACGGTCCGGATGGGGTCCGGGTGGGGTGGGTTTTTTGTGGTTGGGCGCATGTTCCGCGCTGTCCGGGATAGAAGGCCACATGACCACCGAAGCCTCCGGCGCGCCGGTGCTGAATCGTCAGCAGATTCGGCTGCTCATGTTCGGTCTGATGACCGGCATGCTGTTGGCCGCGCTCGACCAGACCATCGTGGGTACGGCCCTGCCGACCATCGTCGGCGAGCTGGGCGGGATCAACCACTACTCGTGGGTGGTCACCGCGTACCTGCTCGCCTCGACCGCGTCCACGCCGCTGTACGGCAAGATGGCCGACCTGTACGGGCGCAGACCGGTCTTCCTCTTCTCGATCGGCACGTTCCTGGTCGGGTCGCTGCTGGCCGGGCTGTCCCAGAACATGACCCAGCTGATCGTCACCCGGGGCATCCAGGGCCTCGGAGCCGGTGGTCTGCTGACCCTCGCGTTCACCATCATCTCGGACGTGGTGTCACCCCGGGAGCGTGGTCGCTACCAGGGTCTGTTCGGCGCCGTCTTCGGGATCTCGTCGGTGGCGGGGCCGCTGGTCGGTGGTTACTTCGCGGAGACCGACTGGCGGTGGATCTTCTACATCAACGTGCCGCTGGCGATCCTGGCCATCGTGGTCTGTTACCACGTGATGCGGTTGATCCCCTTCGAGCGCCGGGACCACTCGATCGACTGGCTCGGCGCCGGTCTGCTGGTCGCCGGGGTGAGTTCGCTGCTGCTCGCGCTGAGTTGGGGCGGCAACGAGTACGCCTGGGGCTCCGGCGTGATCATCGGGCTCTTCGTCGTCGGTGCGGTGCTGGGGGTGCTCTTCGTCATCCAGGAGGCCCGGGTCGCCGAGCCGATCCTGCCGCTGCGGCTGTTCCGGAGCGCCACCTTCGCGCTGGCCAACTCGGCACTGCTCATCATCGGTCTGGTGATGTTCGGTTCGATCATCTTCATCCCGCTGTACCTGCAGATCGTCAAGGGCGCCTCGCCGACCCGCAGCGGTCTGCTGATGCTGCCGATGATGGCCGGCATCATCATCACCTCGATCCTGACCGGCCGGGCGATGACCCGGATCGGCCGGTACAAGTGGTTCCCGGTGGCCGGCTCGGTGACCCTGCTGGTCGGCATGTTCCTGTTCACCCAGCTGGAGGTGGCCACCTCCCTCTGGGTGGCGTTCGGGTTCATGGTGGTGATCGGCGTCGGGCTGGGTCTGTGTATGCAGTCGCTGATCCTGGCGGTGCAGAACGCGGTCTCCGTACGCGACCTGGGGGCCGGCACCTCCTCGGCGACCTTCTTCCGGTCTCTGGGCGGTTCGTTCGGGGTGGCGATCCTCGGCACGGTGCTGTCGTCCCGGCTGGCCAGCGGGCTCTCCGACCGGCTGCCCGGTGCCATCGCGCAGCTCCCGCCGCAGGAGCAGGCCGCAGTGGCGGCGAGTGGTGGCACCAACATCTCGATCAACGACCCGGCGACCATCCTGGCCCTGCCGGGGCCGGTCCGCGCGGCCATCCAGGGCGCCTTCGTCGACGCGCTGGACATGGTCTTCCTGACCGCCGGTCTGATCGCCATCGTGGCGGTGGTGGTCACCCTGACGCTGCCCAACACGCAACTGCGGGGCGCCGGCCCGCAGGGCGCGACCGGCGGCGCGGACCCGCTCGGCGGTGAGGCCCCGGCACCGGGCGGCAAGCCGCTGACCCGCGAGTCCAAGGAAGAGGCCGCCGCCGACATGGAGGCCAAGTCCCAGACGATGATCTGAGCGAGGTCGGTGTCGGTCCGGGTCGGTCAGGCGGGGCGGCGGTAGACGCCGTACCACCAGGTCGCGGCCAACTCTCTCGCAGCCGACGCGTCGGTGTCGGGGTCGGCCGAGGTGGCGCTGACGTGATCGGCGAGGAAGCGGTCGCCGCCAATCACGATCAGCCGGCTCGCGGTCACCGGGTCGATGCCCGCGGGGGTGCGCCCGGCCTCCTGTTCGGCGCGGAGCACCTGCACGGTGCGCGCCACGAACTGTTCCAGGCCTGCCGCCCAGTACTCCCGGACCACCTCGTCGTACGCGGCGACCTCGCTGACCGCCGCCAGCACCGGGGCGTACGTCCGGTATATCCGGATCACGTCGGCGAAGATCTCGGTCAGCGCCGCCAGCGGATCGCCCGGCCCGGCGGGGTTCCACTCGCCGGTGCGGCCGAAGGAGCTCTCCCGCATGGTGCCGGCGAGACGCATGAGCAGTTCGCTCTTGTCCCGGAAGTGGGTGTAGAAGGTCGACCGCGCCACCCCGGCCTCGGCGGCGATGCGCTGCACGCCGAGGTCGGTGAAGCGGATCCCCTCCTGGAGGAGTCGCTCGGTGGCCGCCAGCACCCGCGCTTCGACGGCGGCCCGCCCATCGGGGTTGCGTGGGCGACGGCGGGTGATCGAAGGCATAGCCGGAATCCTAGGTGGGCGGGTGCGGGGTGGGCGACGTACGCTCGTTGCCGGACACACTGTCCGACACTCTGACCAAGGAGCGCCCGACCGTGGCCTCCGACCCCCGCACCGCGAGGAGCGACACGTGAAGTACCGACTGTTGGGCACCACCGGGGTGTACGTCTCGGAGATCTCGCTCGGCGCGATGACCTTCGGTGGCAGCGGACACCCCCTCTGGGGCACCCTCGGCGGGCTGGCGCTGCCCGACGTCCAGCGGATGGTGGACACCGCGCTGGACGCCGGGGTCAACTTCATCGACACCGCAGACGGCTACAGCGACGGCGAGAGCGAGGAGCTGCTCGGCCAGGCGCTCGGCAAGCGGCGCCGCGACGTGGTGCTGGCCACCAAGGTGCACTCCCGGACCGGCCCCGGCCCGAACGACGTCGGCACCTCCCGACTGCACATCATGCAGAACCTGGAGGACAGCCTGCGCCGGCTGGGCACCGATCACATCGACCTGTACCAGATCCACAACTTCGACCAGGTCACCCCGATGGAGGAGATGCTGCGGGCGCTGGACGACGCGGTCCGGCAGGGCAAGGTCCGCTACATCGGCGCCGCCAACTTCGCCGCCTGGCAGATGTCCAAGGCGCTGGGCATCTCCGCCCGCGAGAAGCTGGCCGGGTTCGTCTCGGTGCAGGAGTACTACTCCCTGCTGGGCCGCGACGTGGAGCGCGACGTGGTGCCGATGGCGCTCGACGCGGGCGTCGGGCTGACCGTGTGGAGCCCGCTCGCCGGTGGTTTCCTCTCCGGCAAGGTCAGCCGGGACGGCGCCGTCGCCGACAGCGGCGCGCGCAGCGCCCAGCCCGGTTACGCCAGCTTCACCCCGTTCGACCCGGAGCACGCCTTCGCCGTGGTCGACGTGCTCAAGGGTGTCGCCGAGCGGCACGAGGTGAGCCCGGCCCGGGTGGCGGTCGCCTGGCTGTTGTCCCGACCGGCCGTGACCAGCGTGATCGTCGGTGCGCGCAAGCAGGAGCAGTTGGTGGACAACATCGCCGCCTCGGATCTCGCCCTGACCGAGCAGGACCTCACCGAGCTGGACGAGGCCACCAAGCTGCCGGTCGCGTACCCGAACTGGATCCAGGAGGGGTTCTTCGCGGGGCTCCGCCACCCGCGGTGAGGCCACGGCCCCGGAGTCGGTGGCTCCGGGGCCGCCCTACTTCAGGATGAGCCGGTTGGTCTGCTCGAAGACGTCCAGATCTGCCAGCGTCTCGGTGACCGAGGCGGAGAGCGGGGCGGGGAACCGGTCCCGGGGGAAGAAGCCGGCGTCGGTGGTCTCGTCGGTGACCCGGGCGAGCTGCCCGTCCCACTCCTCCACCTTGAACGCCGTCGTGAAGACCTGGTACGTGTGCCCGTACATGTTGGTGCTCGTCCGGTCCGGGCCGGTGTAGAGGGCGAACGCGCAGACCCGCAGCGCGCGTAACCCGGTCTCCTCGCGGACCTCGCGGACCGCGCAGTCGGCGATCGACTCGCCCAATTCCATCGCACCGGCCGGCATGGCCCACTGCCCGTTGTCCGAGCGCTGGATCAGCAGGATCCGCCCGGCGTTGTCGCTGACCACGGCACGAGCGCCGACGAACATCAGCGTCCGGTCCCCGGCGATCGCGCGTAACTGCCCTACGTATGAGTCGGCCCAGGAGATGCTCACCTGCGACAACATACGGGGGTTCCCAACGTGTGACCGCCGACACTAGCTTGTTACCCATGCGTAGCACGATGATGGACGCCCCCCTTCAGGTCTCCCGGATCCTCGACCACGGCGCAGGCGTACACGGCACGGCCGAGGTGGTGACCTGGACCGGCGCCGAGCCCCGCCGAATGACGTACGCCGAGGTGGGTCGCACCGCCGCCCGGCTGGCACACGCGCTGCGCGACGAGTGCGGGGTGACCGGTGACGAGCGGGTCGCCACCTTCATGTGGAACAACAACGAGCATCTGGTCGCGTACTTCGCGGTGCCGAGCATGGGTGCGGTGCTGCACACGCTCAACATCCGGCTCTTTCCCGACCAGGTCGTCTACATCGCCAACCACGCCGAGGACCGGGTGGTGCTGGTCGACAGCACGCTCATCCCGCTGCTGGCCCGGGTGATCGGCGAGCTGAGCACTGTGCGGCACGTGGTGGTGGTCGGCGGTGGCGACCCGGCGCCCCTGGTGGCGGCGGCCGGCGACCGGATCACCGTGCACCACTGGGACGCGCTGCTCGCCGACCGGCCCGAGGTGTACGACTGGCCCGAGGTGGACGAGCGTGACGCCGCGGCCCTCTGCTACACCTCGGGCACCACCGGCAACCCGAAGGGCGTGGCCTACTCGCACCGGTCCATCTACCTGCACTCGTTGCAGGTCTGCATGCCGGAGGGCTTCGGTCTCGCGCCGACCGACCGGGAGCTGGCCATCGTGCCGATGTTCCACGCGATGTCCTGGGGTCTGCCGTACGCGGCCTTCCTCTCCGGCGCGTCGCTGATCATGCCGGACCGGTTCCTCCAGGCCGCGCCGATCGCCGAGATGATCGCGGCCGAGCGGCCCACCCTGGCCGGGGCGGTGCCGACCATATGGACCGATCTGCTCGCCTACCTGGACAGCCACGACGTCGACACGTCCTCGCTCACCGAGGTGATCGTCGGTGGATCGGCCTGCCCGCCGGCGCTGATGCACGCGTTCGACGAGCGCTTCGGAATCGACGTGATCCACGCCTGGGGGATGACCGAGATGTCCCCGCTGGGGTCGGTCTCACGCCCGCCCGCCGGTGCGACCGGGGAGCAGGCGTGGCGTTACCGCTACACCCAGGGGCGGGTGCCGGCGGGTGTGCAGGCGCGGATCGTCGGCCCGTCGGCCGAGCCGTTGCCCGCCGACGGCAGGGCCGTGGGCGAGCTGGAGGTCCGTGGGCCGTGGGTGACCGCTCGGTACGTCGGTGACGACGCCCCGGACGAGGAGAAGTTCCGCGACGGCTGGCTACGCACCGGCGACGTGGGCACCCTCTCGCCGGACGGCTACATCACGCTGACCGACCGCGCCAAGGATGTGATCAAGTCCGGCGGTGAGTGGATTTCCTCGGTCGAGCTGGAAAACGCGCTGATGGGCCACCCGGCGGTGCTGGAGGCATGCGTGGTGGGTGTGCCGGACGAGCGGTGGGACGAACGACCGCTGGCCACCGTGGTGGTCCGGGAGGGCGCCTCGGTGACCGCCGAGGAACTGCGGGACTTCCTGGCCGGCTCGGTGGCGCGCTGGCAACTGCCCGAGCGCTGGGCGTTCATCGACGCAGTGCCGAAGACCAGCGTGGGCAAGTTCGACAAGAAGGTCGTCCGTTCGCAGTACGCCGGGGGTGAGCTGACTGTCCGGGAGCTGACAGCCCCGTAACGTTTTCCCAGGCACTGTCGCCTGTTGGGGCAGGGGTAACTCCTGGAAGATCCCTCCCCAGGGGGCGGCCCCGGCGTTCGCACCGCGCCGGGGCCGCCCGTTCCACGCGGGGTTACCCCCGCACCGTCATTGTTGCGAAACTTGTTCGCCTCTGTCCTGATGACGGGGAAATCGGGTGGTCAGCGACCCGATCAGGCGTCGCTGGTGGTGATGAGCACCTTGCCCACCGCCGAGTCCTCCACCGCCTGGTGCGCCGCAGCCGTCTCGGCCAGGGCGTAGGAGTGCAGAGGCAGGCCGGCGTCCGCACCGACCCGGATTCCACCCTGGCTGGCCGCCGCCGCCACGTCCTTCACGCCCTGCGCCTTGGCCGCCTTCGGCTCCGTGTAGACCAGCACGAACTGCCACCGGGCGTTCGGCACCATCATCGCCCGGATCGGGATGCTCACCTCGTCGCCGCCGTTGTCGGCGTACATACAGACCGCGCCGCCGTGCCGCAGCACCTGCACGTCGACCGAGGCGTTGCGGGTGGGGGAGACCTCCACGATCGTGTGGACCCCGTCGGGGGCGATCTTGTGGACCTCCTCGACCACGTCCTGTTCCCGGTAGTTGATGACGTAGGAGGCGCCGGCCGCCGCCGCGAGCTGCGCCTTCTCCGCACTGCTCACCGTGGCGATCACCGTGGCGTCGGCCCAACGGGCAAGCTGGATCGCGGCGTTGCCCACCGCGCCGGCCCCGCCCTGCACCAGCACGGTGTGGTCCGCCAGCGCACCGGCGCGCAGCGTGTCCGGCATGAACTCGCCGGCCGTCAGACAGCGGTGCGCGGTGAGGAACGGAATGCCCAGGGCAGCTCCCAGCTCGAACGGGGCGTCACCGAGGCGTACCGCCTGCCGGACCGGCACCAGCGTGTACTCCGCCGACGTGCCCCACGGCCGCTGCCAGGCGGCCTCCCAGATCCAGACGCGCTCACCGATCAGGTCCGGGTCGACCCCCTCGCCGACCGCCTCCACCACTCCCGCGCCGTCCTGCCCGGGAATCTGCCACCCGTTCGGCGGGGAGCTGCGGCGGGACTTCCAGTCCGTCGGGTTCACCCCCGCGACCGCCATCCGCACCAGAACCTCGCCCGCAGTCGGCTCCGGCACCGGCCGGTCGACCAGCTCCAGCACCGAAGGGTCGCCGGTGCGCTCGTACACGATGGCTTTCATCCGTGATCTCCTCACCATGCGCGGCATCCGCGCCGAGCACCGCCGGCTGCGGTACCCCGCTCAGCCTCGATCAACCCAGGTCGTCCACCAGCGCCGGGGTCAGCTCACCGATCGCTCCCAGCGTCACCACGGCCAGCCGGGCGGCGTCCGGGTCCAGCGGGTACGAACCGTGCGGCACCGCCACCACCCGCATACCCGCCGCGGCCGCTGAGCGCACCCCGTTGGACGAGTCCTCCACCGCGACGCAATGGGCCGGGTCGACGCCGAGGCGCTGCGCGACGCTCAGATACACGTCCGGTGCGGGCTTGCCCCGCTCGGTCTGCTCGGTGGAGAGGGTCGCGCCGAACGCGTCGGTCAGACCGGTGGCGGCCAGCGCCGCCTCGATCAGCCGGGTCGGCGACGAGCTGGCCAGCCCCAGCGGCCAGCGCGAGGCGAGCCGGCGCACGACCTGATCGGCGCCGTCGATGAGGGGTACGTGGTCCCGGTAGCGCCGGGTCATCTCCTCGACGACCTCGCTGGCGACCTGCTCGGCCGTGCGGTCGACGCCCAACTCGCCGCTGAGGTAGTGGGCCCACTCGCCGGTGCTCATGCCCATCAGGCGACGTTGCGTGTCCGGTTGCCACGTCCCGCCGTGCGCCGCCACGTACGCCCGGCGGACCTCCTCCCACACCGGCTCGGAATCCACGATCACGCCGTCCAGGTCGAAGACCACCGCATCAGCCACGGCCCCATCCTGCCCGACGGGCGGGCGCCCGGTCAGCCGGGCAGTGCGGGCAGGCCGATCGGGCTGCCGGCCGGGATCAACGCATGGCAGGACCGGGCCGTCGGCTCCAGCAGCTCCCGGAGCCGATCCGTGTCGTCTCGGCCCAGTGCCTGCCACGGGTGCGCGGCGGCCCGGTCGGTGGCGTCCTCGACCGCCTGGAACTCGGCCCGGCCGTGGTCGGTGGCCGTGCCGTCCCCGGTCAGCCAGCCCCGCTGCGCCAACCGCTCGCGGGCGGCGTGCCACTGCTCCTCGGACCAGCCCCGGCCCAGGAGATTCAGTGGCGACGAGCCGTCCATCGCGATCCGCCACGCCAGCGTCTCCACCGGGTCCAGCCCGGCGGCCACCAGCGCCGCCACGTGCCCGTCGCCGCGGTGCTCCCGCAGCGTGGTGGCGGCCTGCCAGAGCCGGGCCAGCGGGTACTCCCCGACCGGCAGCGCGGCGTTGACCGCGCCGAGCACCCGGCCGGCGGTCTGCGTCGCCGAGGCGGCCCGCTCCAGCAGGTCGGCGGCCTCCGCCAGGTGTGTCTCCGGCAGCTCGTACGTCAGCTCGGCGAGGGCCTGCACCGCACCGGTGAGGCGGGCACGCAGCGCCTCCTGCGGGGTGGCCAACCGCCATACCGCCGGCAGCGCCCGGGCAACCATCGGTGGTGCGAAGCTGAAGAACGCGGCGATCACCGGGGCCGCCTCGGTGGCGCCCAGCGGCGCGGCCCGGCTGGCGAAGTAACCCCGCCAGTAGCCGCGTAGCCCGACCGCCTCGTACGCGGCACGAGCCCGGGGGTGGAAGTAGGTGACCGCGTGCACCGGCTCGAAGTGCGTCCACATCAACCGAGCGGTCCGTCCAGGATCGTCCAGCGCTGTCACGTGCACCTCCGCGTCCCGGTCCCCGATGCTCACCCCGGGCGGCGGACCGCCCGGGGTGACGCCGAACCTACTGCCGTTGGGTAACGGGTCGGAAGCCCCATGTGAACAACTGCATCGCGACCGGGGGACAACCGGGGCGATTCGGGCAGGTCACTGGGCGGCGAGCACGTCCACCACGAAGCGCAGCGGGCCGGTCGGGCGTCCACCTGCGGCAGCCTCGTCGTTGCCGTACGCCAGCTCGCCCGGAATGTCGAGCTGCACCCGGCTGCCCACGGTCACGCCGACCAGGCCCTGGTCCCAGCCGGGGATGACCTGGCCGACGCCGATCGGGAAGGTGGCCGGCTGCCCGGCCTTCCAGGAGGAGTCGAACTCCTTGCCGTCCTTGAAGAACACCCCCACGTAGTTGGTGGTGATCGTCTGACCCTTCTGCACGGCAGCGCCCTTGCCCTTGATCAGCGGGGTGACGGCGAGCTTCTTGAGGTCGCCGGTGCCCTTTGCCACCGTCGGCTTGCTGCCCAGCGCCGGGTCGGAGCCCTCGGGCAGCTGCGGGGCGGGAGGTGCTGCGGCGTCGGGGGCCGGGGCCGAGGCGGACGGGGTCGCGCCGGCCTGGTTGGCGGGCTTGTCGTCGCTCCGGTTCCGGTCGATCCACACGAAACCGCCGATCAGCAGCGCCATCACCGCGACGCCGGCGAGCCCGCCCGCCCACGCCTGGCGGCGGCGCTTCGCGTCGGCAGCCTTCTTCGCCGCCAGCTGGGCCGCCAGCCGGCGGCCCGACTTGGTCGCCGGGCTCTGGTCGCCCGCCGACCGGTTCTGCTGCGTCCGCTCGCTCACGTCGTCGACTCCCTGCTGCGAAGGTGTGGCCGGCACCCAGTGCCGGGGGGAAAGCCGACGCACACGGTACCCGCATCGCGGCCCACCGTGCCCGCCGCGGACGCCTCGGATCGCCCAGCGAGGCAGTTGCGGGGCCTTCGCGGGCGGTTATTCCGGGACGACCATGAAGTCGGTCACGAACGATGTCACGCGACCATCGGCGGCGCGACCGATCCAGGTGCCGTAGCAACCGTCTCCCCAACCGGTGGCCACGGTGACGACGTTGGCGCCGGTGGCCTCGTCCAGAACGGCGGTGATCAGCCCCGGGACCGGCGACGCGGGCAGCTCGGTCGGGATGAAGACCTCCTCGACCCGGTCCTCGTCCCACTCCTCCAGAACGGCCAGCGCCGTCGGGTCGGCGAGGGTGCCCGCGCCGGCGTCGACCCCGTACCCGAAGTAGTCGTCCGCGCCGAGCGTCGCGACGTCCTGGTCGCCCGCGACGGCCAGTTCCCAACGGGTGGTCGGCTCGTCCGAGACGACCAGCTCCAGGGCGGCCACCCGCCGGTCCACCTCGGCGTCCTCCCGCAGCACCACCGCCACCCAGGCGCGGGCGGGATGCCGACCGGGCGGCACGGTCACCGTGAACGGTTCGGCCTCCGGGCAGACCAGCGGGTCACACCCGACCACCTGACCCGTCGGCAACACGACGTCGCCCACCGGGTGGACCTCGATCAGGTATCCGCCGTGCTGGTCGGTGAAGCGGGCACCGGGCGTCAGCAACCGGTCCAGATCAGGGGTGTACGGCATGGGGGCTCCTCCGGTGGCCAGCGGCCGGCGGAGCGTACCCGGCCCGGCGGACACCGCCGTCGCTGCCGTACGGTCAGGCGCTCTTGCGGGGTGCGGCCTTCTTCGCGGCGGTCTTCTTCGCCGGCTCCGCCTTCTTCGCGGCGGTCTTCTTGGCGGCGGCCTTCTTCGCCGGCTCGGCCGCCTTCTTCTCGCCGGTCTTCTTCGCGGTGGTCTTCTTCGCCGGTGCCTTGGCCGCCTTCTTCTCGGCCGCCTTCTGCGCCGACCGGGCCGACGAGATGGGCGTCGGCTCGCCGCCGCCGCCACCGCCACGCGCGGGTTGCTCGCCGCGAGCGGCCTTGGCCCGTTCCACGGACGCCTTCAGTGCGGCCATCAGGTCCACAGCGGCGGCCGGCGCCTCCTCGACCTCCTCCGGCTGCACGACCTCCCGACCCTCCACCTTGGCGTCGATGACCTCCTGCAACGCCGCGCGGTAGTCGTCGGTGAAGACGTCCGGCTCGAACTCACCGGTCATCGAGTCGATCAGGGAACTGGCCATCGCCAGCTCCGGCGGGCGCACCTTGAGGTCCTCGTCGAGGAAACCGAAATCGGGGGTACGGATCTCGTCCGGCCAGAGCATGGTGTTGAGCAGCAGCACGCCCTCACGGACCCGCAGCGTGGCGAGCTGCTCCCGCTGACGCAGCGCCACCTTGACGATGGCCACCCGCTCCGAGTCGATCAGCGCGTCGCGCAGCAGCACGTACGGCTTGGTCGCCGCGCCTTCCGGCTCCAGAAAGTACGCCTTGTTGTAGAGGATCGGGTCGACCTGCTCCGCCGGCACGAACTCCAACACGTCGATGGCCCGTGAGCTGGTCAGCGGCAGGTCGGCGAAGTCCTCGTCGGTGAGGATCACCATCTCGCCACCGCCGATGTCGTAGCCCTTGGCGATGTCGTCGTAGGTGACTTCCTCGCCGCAGACCGAGCAGGTGCGCTTGTAGCGGATCCGACCGCCATCCTCGCGGTGCACCTGGTGGAACCGAATGTCCTTCTCCTCGGTCGCGGAGTAGAGCCTCACCCCGATCGAGACGAGCCCGAACGACACGGCTCCCTTCCAGATGGCACGCATCCTGCGCTCCCTTCCCCGGTATCGACCATGCTCGCATCCGAAAGAACCGGACGCGAGCTGTTCGGCCTGCTACTACAGTCGGGTCGTGCCTGGCGCGCCGCTCAAGCCGATGCTCGCGATGACCGGGCCGCTCCCGGCCGGTGACGGCTGGGCGTACGAGTTCAAGTGGGACGGGGTCCGCGCGCT